>NZ_JBFRVX010001002.1:0-975 GCF_041475345.1 Vibrio sp. 10N.222.48.A3
GAGTGTCGGCAACTTCTTCCGGCGTTTCAATTGAATTGGTTGCAACATCGATAGCACCGACCATCACTTTCTTACCTCGAACGAGCTCAAGCAATTCAACCGGCACATGAGAGTTATGACACTCTAATGAGATGATATCGATATTCGACTGCTGAAGCTTAGGAAATACCTCTTCGTATTGGCGCCATTCGGTACCTAGTGTCTTTTTCCAATCCGTATTTGCTTTGATGCCATAGCCATAACAAATATGAACTGCAGTTTCACACTTAAGCCCTTCAATGGCTCTTTCTAAACAAGCAATACCCCAATCGTTCACGTCATCAAAAAATACGTTAAACGCAGGCTCATCGAACTGAATAATATCAACACCAGCCGCTTCTAACTCTTTTGCTTCTTCGTTAAGGATTTTTGCGAACTCCCATGCTAGCTTTTCACGGCTTTGGTAATGCGCGTCGTAAAGCGTATCTATCATGGTCATTGGCCCCGGTAGAGCCCACTTAATTGGTTGATCCGTTTGCTGGCGTAAGAACTTAGCATCTTCGACAAAAACCGACTTTTGACGAGAAACAGGGCCAACGACTGTTGGTACACTCGCATCGTAACGGTCGCGAATTTTAACGGTTTCACGCTTTTCAAAATCCACGCCATTCAGGTGTTCAATGAAGGTTGTTACAAAGTGCTGACGTGTCTGTTCGCCGTCACTCACAATATCAATACCGGCTTGTTGCTGGTCTTGAAGAGAGACACGTAGCGCGTCTTGTTTGCCGTCGGTTAATTCGTCGCCTTCCAGTTTCCATGGAGACCAAAGTGTCTCTGGCTGTGCTAGCCAAGATGGCTTAGGTAAGCTGCCTGCTGTTGAAGTCGGTAATAATGTTTTCATAACGTATACTGCCTATCCTTGGTGATTTAAGAGCGCAATTGCTCGATTAAAGCGCGTAGTTGGCAGACCAGTTCTCTAGAACTGACTGGTATGGC
>NZ_JBFRVX010001003.1:0-974 GCF_041475345.1 Vibrio sp. 10N.222.48.A3
GAATAGGGTTAAGAAAATCTCAATTATCAAAAGTGACAGTGATACAATAACCCAATGAGCGAAATTAGAACCCAAGTCCAATTTGTCGACATTGACGAAGATATGGCTGGTCAGCGTATTGATAACTTCTTACGCAACCAATTAAAAAACATCCCGAAAAGCATGATTTACCGAATCGTGCGTAAAGGCGAAGTCCGCGTTAACAAGAAACGTATCAAGGCTGAGTACAAACTAAAAGCTGGCGACTTAGTACGTATCCCTCCCGTTACTATTGAAGAGAAAACGGAAGAGAACGTACCGAGTACGAAACTCAATAAGGTTTCGGAATTGGAACAGTGCATCATCTATGAAGATGATCACATGCTGATTCTCAATAAACCATCAGGTACTGCGGTTCATGGTGGCAGCGGCTTGAAGTTTGGCGCGATTGAAGCATTGCGTGCTCTTCGCCCTGATGCTCGTTTTCTTGAGTTAGTGCACCGTATTGATAGAGATACGTCTGGCATTTTGCTTGTTGCTAAGAAGCGCTCGGCGCTAAGACACCTTCAAGCACAGTTCCGTGAAAAAACGGTTCAAAAATACTATTTCGCTCTAGTGATGGGCGAATGGAAGAACAGCTGTAAAGTCGTCAACGCACCTTTGTTAAAAAATGAAGTGAATAGCATTGTTCGAGTGAACCCGAATGGTAAAGCTTCTGAAACCCGCTTTAAGGTTTTAGAGAAATTCCAAGAGGCGACGTTGATTCAAGCTAGCCCAATTACAGGCCGTACACACCAAATCCGTGTGCACGCTCAGTATACCGGTCATCCAATAGCTTGGGATGATCGTTACGGTGATCGTCGTTTCGATGCTTATACGGGTAAAGTAGGACTGAATCGTCTGTTCTTACATGCAGCCAACATCAAGTTTATCCACCCGGGTAGCGAAGAGAAGATTGATATCTCGGCGCCAATGGAAAGAAGGCTAGAGAAAGC
>NZ_JBFRVX010001004.1:0-2988 GCF_041475345.1 Vibrio sp. 10N.222.48.A3
TACCAAGGCGCATTTATCTTGGTGAGTCATGATGCTGATTTTGTTAAGGAGGTCGGCGTCAGCCAAAACCATATACGACTTTAACCTTCGTAAATTCGTTCACTTAGTGTAGTTAAGCGAGCATCGCTCCGGTGCTCGCCTTTCTCGATTGAGACAAGTAAACTACACGCCTCGAACATCTATTCATAAGGCTAAGGTTTGCATACTCTAGAACAACTTAAATCAGGGCAACTTAAAGGGATTAAGCACTTAAAACTGTCAGCAGAGCTCACTGAATTTCCATTAGAGATCTTAGATCTTGCCGATTCTCTAGAGGTTCTAGACCTCTATGGAAACCAACTATCAAGCTTACCAGACGAGCTATCACAGCTGACTAACCTGCGTATCATCTTCGCGTCGAATAACCTGTTCACGCACCTTCCTGATGTTCTAGGTACTCTTCCTAAGCTCGAAATGGTTGGCTTCAAATCTAATCAAATTAAAACCGTCAGCGAGCAATCTTTACCTGCTCAATTACGTTGGTTGATCCTGACAGACAATGCAATTGAGGTTCTCCCTCACTCACTAGGTGAAAGACCACGCCTGCAAAAGCTCGCATTGGCAGGTAACAAGATTCGTGTTTTACCAGAAAGTATGGAAAAGCTATCAAACCTTGAACTGGTTCGTCTGTCTGCAAACCAACTGACTGAATTCCCAGAGTTCCTTATCAAGCTACCAAAACTGGCTTGGTTAGCGTTTGCGGGTAACCCATTTTGCAAACATCCAAGTAGCTTAGATAGCGTGCCTGCCGTAAGCTCGCAATGCTACTCACTCAATCAAGTGCTGGGCCAAGGTGCGTCTGGTGTAATTTCTCATGCTAACTGGTTAAACGGTGACTTTGATTTCCCACAAGAAGTGGCGGTTAAAGTATTCAAAGGCGAAGTGACCA
Source organism: Vibrio sp. 10N.222.48.A3 (assembly GCF_041475345.1). Classification (NCBI taxonomy): domain Bacteria; kingdom Pseudomonadati; phylum Pseudomonadota; class Gammaproteobacteria; order Vibrionales; family Vibrionaceae; genus Vibrio; species Vibrio sp. 10N.222.48.A3. The sequence continues at coordinate 929 of NZ_JBFRVX010001004.1, forward strand.
GTGACGGTTACCCACATGATGAACTTGAAGCATGTCTTCAAGCAGGCCAACATAGCAACCTAGTGAAGTCTATCGCACAAGTTGATGAAGATAACTACCTAGCATTGGTGATGGAGCTTATCCCGAGCAACTACTACAACCTAGGTTTGCCCCCTACTCTTGAAAGCTGCACTCGCGATACGTTCAATGAAGGCTTCGAGCTTTCAATTGCTAAGATCAATAGTATTACAGAGCAGATGATTGATGTGTTTGAACACCTTCATGCCAACAAAGTTTGTCATGGTGATCTATACGCACACAACACTTTGGTTAACGAGCAAGGTCAGATGATCTTTGGTGACTTCGGAGCAGCAACTATCTACGGTTATCTGACTGAAGAGCAGCAACAAGGCATTCGTCGAATTGAAGCGCGTGCATTGAAGTACTTTATTGAAGACCTACTGACGGTTTGTGCAAAGCAAGATCAAGACAGCGAGCTTTATACTCAACTGGCGAACTTCGAAGCTTAATGGCGTGTTGATTGGAAGTAATCGGTCGAATTGAAAACAACAAAGCCAACATCACTGTTGGCTTTTTTATTCTTGGAATATCACTTATTCTAATGGACAAGCAAGGTCGGCTAAAAGGGATTAACGCTCAGCCTGCACCAATTTCAGATACGAATGCAGCTCACCATTTTTATATTCCACCGCAGAGTGAATATTGAGATCAGCACGAGCCACAACAGTAAACTGGTAGCGATTCTCGCCCTTCAAAATCTCGACGTGTAACAACCCATCTTTTAGTTGCCACTGCCCTGTTGTTTCAAATCGATCGAACAAACGATATTCAATCAGAGAACCGTCAGCATTGAAGTGTACTTCAGTGATGTAACCGCCGGGGCAACTCTTCACCCAAACTCGATTCTCGATATCACTGACAATGAAGTCACGCTTTGTATCACGCCACGCTAGAAAGCCTTCGCTATCATAAAGAGCAAGGTCGAGATCAGTTCTAGAGATTAACGGCTGCTCATTTTGCTCACGACAATAAAGTTGGAGCAAAATTTGCTGAGCTGCACCATTCTGTAATTCACTCATTGTGACTTCCCTTTCTCATTGCTCTGCGTTAGACGCTGTATTGATCAACAAATTCTATTTAAAGCGGGTTACACAAGCTCGTAAGAAACCACATACAGTTGAGAGATACCCGGATAGATATCTTGAATCACACCCTTGAGGACTTCTAGCGTCATGTTCTCTTGCTCCGCATGGAACTCACCTAAGTCATCAAACAAGATTGGTTCTACACTAATGATCTTAAGATTACAGAATACACGTCCCTGCTCTAGCGTTGATACTTCTACAACGCTACCTGGCTGGTAATTGCGCTCAGATTCATCGCGAATAGTAATCGTCTTCTTGCCAGAAAGGATGTCAGTTTCAAAACGTTCGAAGAACGTCATAGTAGTCGGTGCGGTCATTTATCTCGGTCGCTTAACATTTAAAGGTTAGGTAAATGTTTATATACCAGAATGCTTGTTCAAGCGAATAAAAATTAGATGCGAGAGAATGCGGCAAAGCCAAATAGCAGGCAATAAAAAACCCAGCCGAAGCTGGGTTTATTTAGCGCTCATCTCTCACCACGAGCTAATTTGTGGAAGCCTGACATTGACGATTATAAACAATAATGCACATGGTCAATGTGGCCTTTCAACCGATTAACCTAGTAGGCTAAGTGCCGAGTTCGGAGCTTGCTTCGCTTGAGCAAGAATCGAGCTTGAAGCTTGAGAAAGGATCTGAGATTTAGTCATCTGAGTCGTCTCTTTAGCGAAATCGGTATCTTTGATACGGCTCTTAGATGCATTAACGTTTTCGTTGATGTTGTCTAAGTTGTTAATTGCGTGGTCGAAACGGTTTTGGAAAGCACCAAGCTCAGAACGGTGGCTATCTACATATTTAAGTGCCGCATCGATAACAGCTACAGATTCTTGTGCACCACCAACAGACGTTACGTCGATACTATCAACCGTAACTTGCTTAGCCTCTAGCGTTTTTGGGTCCTCAGGTTTCGCACCTGCT
>NZ_JBFRVX010001005.1:0-3830 GCF_041475345.1 Vibrio sp. 10N.222.48.A3
AACACGACCTGGCGTTTTCTTATCCCAATCAATCAACATTGCTTTAATGTTCTGGCGCTGTAGGTTCTCTTGAGAGCCACACAGGTTACAAGGAATGATTGGGAAATCTAGGTGCTCTGCGTATTGGATTAAGTCCGTTTCACGACAATAAGTCAGTGGACGAATAACAACGTTACGGCCATCATCAGAACGCAATTTTGGCGGCATTGCTTTCAAGCGTGCACCGTGGAACATGTTCAGGAACATCGTCTCAACAATATCGTCTAGGTGGTGGCCAAGAGCAATCTTAGTCGCCCCAATTTTCTCTGCAAACGAGTACAAAGTACCACGACGAAGACGAGAACATAGACCACAAGTTGTTTTACCCTCTGGCACTTTCTCTTTAACTACGGAGTACGTATCTTTATCTACGATGTAGTAAGGAATGTTCAGAGTTTCGAAGTATTCAGGAAGAATGTGCTCAGGAAAGCCAGGTTGTTTTTGGTCTAGGTTTACGGCAACAACATCGAATTTGATAGGTGCAGCTTCACGTAAACGTAGCAAAATATCTAGCATCGCAAATGAATCTTTACCGCCACTAATGCATGCCATTACTACGTCATTCTCTTCGATCATGTTGTAGTCAACGATGGCATTTCCAACATTTCGTCTCAGGCGTTTCTGAAGCTTGTTGAATTCAAGTGTTTCTTTTTTATTTTCGTTTTGGTTCATTGCGACTCTCACACCGTCGTATTACCGACTGTAGATTGCTAGTGGGACTGTTTTAGGGCGTGGATTATACGGATTTTTATTTGATGTTGAAATAGTAACGGCAGGATTAACAAGCTGAGTATTGGAAAGATTCCGCTTCTTTTGTGCTTTAAGCTCTCTAAACGGTTAGATAAACGCGTCTTAACAAATTCGAGGTTTGCATAGTAGACAAAGAAAAGCAGCCTTCTCTAAAAGATCAGGCTGCTTAAGAACTACTTCCTCAAAGCGTAGGGAGTGCTTCTAGCTAGACTTATTGCGCGGGAATGTACGGTAATACGCGAACCGTTGGCTCTGGTAAAGTGATGCTGTCACTTCCATTCAGCTCTTCTAAGGTGAATTTAGCACGCCCTTCTTTAATTGGGATCTGTTTACCGTTAGATAGAGCAATGTTGCCTTCAAGCTTGTCATTGAACTCCAACGTTAACCCTTGGATATCAGGTGTGAACCAGCTAGAGAACATGCCGCTGACGTCTTCTAGCATCGCTTGCATCTGCGGTAACAGGCTTTCTAGCTGTGCAACTTCAACAGTTTCAGCTAAAGGTTCCTGTGTCATGACAACGAGCGAATACGCGCACTCTTGTTCTTGGGTTTGTACAAAGATAAGAGGATTTGCTGAGCGCAGGTTTTGATCTACAGGTAGAAGCAGCTCATTCGCAGGAGACACTTTTAGCTCTTCGTAGTGCTCTTCTTTCTCCATCCAAGCTTTGCTGATGTGACAGGTTTTCTGTGCTTGTTGGTCAACAAAGAACACCGCAACTTTGACATCATCGTGCCCTTCTTTGGTGTTGTTTTTCAGCTGAGTATAGAGTTTAGAATACGTGAACATGTATTCTTGCGCCGAAGCTGGAAGAGAAACCCCAAAACTTAAAATGGCTAATAAAGCGAGTGCTGTCTTTTTCATTATTATAATCTTGTTGAAGTTGAGCGTTTATAAATAGAAAGAGCAGCCAATGAGCTGCTCTTTTGCGATATTGCTTGGTGTCAAATTGACTAAAGAAGTCAATCAAACGGATATCCAAATGAGTTACTTTTCCCAGTATACCTTGTTGTGACGGATCATAGCTTGTAAATCAGTCACATAGTCTGAACCTCGCTCAGAATATTTTAACAAGCCATTGGTCAATTCGGTCGCCGTTTCTTTGGTTAACAGATCATTACCATTCGCTGCCAGTTGCGCACGAATGGCTCTTAAATCTGCATAGGCACGGTTACGATTAAGGTTCATGAAGTAACGGTGTACGGATTCTTGGCTTGAAGAAAATGTTGCTACTTCATGCGAGCTGCCTTCGTTACGTTGTAGCGGAACAAGGCCACAACCTTTGCTGTAACACCAATGTCCGAAATAGTTGTTTGCTTTGGTGGCGAAACGTGATGTCCCCCAAGCTGATTCATTAGCAGCCTGTGTCAGTACCAGCGCCTCTGGCAGTACGTTGACTCGGTTAAGCAATTCCGCCAACCATGTCTGTTCTATACCTGTGCTAGGTACCGGTAAGCTGTACAACTTCCCTAACCTTTTCGCATAAGAAATGTCTTCAGAATCAATATTACTTAAACCAGATTCAGAGAGCTTAGTTAAAAACGCACGTTCTTTGGTGATACGTTTGTTTTCAATCTTGATGCTTGGTCGTAGGAACGAGAAAAACGCGTCTTTTTTCTCGTTTACACCCTTAATAGCCGCAAAATTTGGTGCGCTTGAAGCAACAGTCAAGTCATCAAATTGGTCTGCTGAAGTAGAGCTCTGTTCTGTCGTACGTCGGCGTTCTTCTTCTTGGTAAAGGTATGGGCCAATCAGTGAGATAGAACCCACGATTGCTAGTGTTGTTACCTTGAGCGCAAGAGATTTACTCGCGCTGCCTTTGTCGTTATTACGCATCGAAGACCTGCGGGTTTTTGTTCTTGTTACCATGGCTACTGTTGTTGCCGTTATTGTTACCGCCATCGCTATCGTCATCGCTCATTGGGCGGTCTGATGCAATTATCTTCAGCTTGATGCCAAACATTTCACGGTAAACGATACCTTTCACGTGGAAGAAGAATGGAAGAACGAAGATCAAGCCAATGCCGTACATCATCGCAGCAACGATGAACATCAGCATAACCATTAGGTATATAGACGCGACTACGAAGATCTTCTTATTTACTGCTCTTAGAGAAAGTAACAGCGATTGCATCGGTGGCACTTTTTTATCACAAATCAGCAGAATTGAGTTGCTGAACGCAAGTGAGAAGTAGATAGACAGAAATGGCAGAATCATACCAGCGATGCCTTGAAGCATTAGGCTGAACAAAGTCACTAGAATAACGGGGATCGTAAACTGTAAACCTTTGCCTATGTGGCGCACTTTAGTTTGAAGACCTGCAGCATGGCTCATTGCCATTAAACAGATGCCGGCATAGATAGGTGCACTGACGACTTCATAGCTAAAATTCGCAATGAAAATCGATTCAACGATCTGGGGGGTAAAGGCCTCAGGGTCGATTACCGCATCTAAGATCACTGCTGGGTCACCAAGTTGCAGTTTTAGTGCGATATAAAAGATAGCCAATTGTACGAACATCAGCGCAACAATCGCAGGGGAAAACGAAAGAAAGTGACTTATCGTATGTTTCCAAGCCTCTTGGAATACAGCCGTTGCTTTGAGCTCATAATCGCCGGAAAGTGCACGGTCGATACTACCGCCCAAATTAAAATCTTTTTCGATGTCGTTGTTCATATTGATACCTAGGTGCGCCAACTAAACGAAGGCACCTAACTTATTGATAAAAAATTACCTTCATTATACCCATATGTCGGATGCAAACTAAAATATGAATCTGTAACAAGGCTTGCTTTTACGTCTTAATGGTTAATAATTAGACACTTGTTAGGGTGTGAACCCAACAAATAACAGTATGGTAAAGGATGTTTACTTTTACCTGCGAATTTTTTTGTCTTCGAAAGATAAAAAATGCTTTGAATTCACGTTTTTGGTGATTATGATGCGCGCCTTAGAGGTGTATAGCAACAGGTCTCAAATAGAACCAAGGTGGAGAAAAACAGACGTTGAACGCTAAAAAATCAGTAGGGAAGCCAGTAGTAC
>NZ_JBFRVX010001006.1:0-992 GCF_041475345.1 Vibrio sp. 10N.222.48.A3
ATGTAAGACAGGTCAAACAGCTCAAGAAAGCGCTAACCTACTGGTTAAAGCTGGTTTCGAAAACGTAAGCGTGCTGAAAAGCGGCTTAGTGGCTTGGAGCGAAGCTAACCTACCTTTGGTGAAAGGTAAAAAGTAGTTAAAGGTAAGCTGACCTAACTAAACGAATATGACTTTAAGGTTTTGTTCAACAGAGATGGCGAACGAAGCCTAATTATAAATTTTTAAGGATAAGAAAATGGCTGAAGCAGCACAACAAGACGCACAACAGAACTTCGCAATCCAACGTATCTTCCTAAAAGACGTATCTTTCGAAGCGCCAAACTCTCCAGACATGTTTCAAAAAGAGTGGAACCCAGATGTAAAACTGGACCTAGACACTCAAAGCCGTGAACTTGGCGAAGGCGTGTACGAAGTAATCCTACGTCTAACGGTTACAGTTAAGAATGCAGAAGACACTGCATTCCTTTGTGAAGTTCAACAAGGCGGCATCTTCTCTGCAAGCGAAATGGAAGCTGGCCAACTAGCTCATTGCCTAGGTGCATTTTGCCCGAACATCCTGTTCCCATACGCTCGAGAAACAATTTCTAGCCTAGTGGTTAAAGGTACGTTCCCACAACTGAACCTAGCACCAGTTAACTTTGATGCTTTGTTCATGAACTACCTACAAAACCAAGCTCAGCAAGCTGAAGGCGAACAGGCTTAAGTCTCAAAGTAGAACTTAACTCCAACGATTCAAGCGCTAGTTAGCTTTTAAATGCACATCGCAACTTCTGCGATGTGCATTTTTTCTTTACACTGTACTAAAATTGAAAGCTCCTCTGATTTTAGTGGAAAGCTTTTCCAGAACTCTTCGATTTCCCTCATTATTTTTAGGTGGAAGCATGACAGAAACAATTCGCCCGACAATCTCGACAAACGCTTACGGCAAAGAGATCGCCATGACAGTAATTGGCGCAGGTTCTTACGGAACCTCTTTAGCTATCTCTCTAGCG
>NZ_JBFRVX010001007.1:0-766 GCF_041475345.1 Vibrio sp. 10N.222.48.A3
CATCTAAGGAAAGTACTTTTACCCGACCCTGAAGATCCGATAATCGATACTACATCGCCTTTATGCGCAGAAAGTGAAATTCCCTTTAAAACTTCATTTTGACCAAACGTTTTGTGTAAATCCTTTATGTCCAGCGCTGGTACATCTTTCATGCGCTTTCTCTCCCAAGTTTGTGAAAATGCAAGGTACTCCGACCTTTTCATGCGATACAAACTAGCACCACACGAAACAACATGCAACAAATTATTAACCTAATAATTGAGAATAAATAGCGATTAACTCTGACTTATTATGCAATGAATAGCGTTTTAGTCTCAATTTACTGAATGAAATGTATCAACAAGCTGTAATTGCGACTCTGACATTGTTTAAATAAAGTTAATCAAAATGAGATTCTCGTAGCTTGATGCCTCACAAGAAAAACACGTTTTGTGAACTTAAAAACTGCGCTTCCGACAAAATCTAACACCCGCAGTAGTACACCAAACTCACTATACGAGAACGTCATTTAAAGGCCGTTGAGTGGTTAAAACTCCATAGGCAACTAAGAGACCAGTTGCTAATAGTAAAACCACTCAGTAAGTCAGAGGTATCCGGCTGATGCTATGTAGAGCAAGGCATGAAGAAGATAGCTAACGTCAATTTGTGAAAACTAATTACACAATTCATCAACGGTACGTTAATGAATCGCTTCGTTTTGTAGCTTTCTTTCACATAAACTCATAAAGTGATCAAGATCAATCACCCTAAAGGGTAAGCTTGTTAG
>NZ_JBFRVX010001008.1:0-463 GCF_041475345.1 Vibrio sp. 10N.222.48.A3
ATCCAAGCCTGATTAATGAGATGGTACGAGATGAGTGTGAAATGATTGAGGTGGTGGATTTACAAGACACGAAGAAAGCTCAAAGGAAACTCGACCTGTTGATGAAAGACAGCCGCCCTTCAAGCTATTCGTAAGCGATGATCTTTTGAAGATCAATCTTCAGCATTCGCTAATAGCAGCTAAAACCTTAAGCCAAATACTGGTTCGCTTCTAACCAATCAAGCGCAACCAGTGCTGCCAACGAACATACCGCTCTGTCGTTGCCATCAACAAACTTAAGTTCTTCGATTTCGGCATCTGGAGACAGTTCGCCAGTATAATCAGCAAGATAACAAGTCAATTGCACTGATACGCCTTCCGCTTTGCCATCAGCTTGGCCTGTAAACGTCTCGACGTATATGATGGAATCACGCACCAAATCAACTGAGATCTCTTCTCTGATTTCGCGAACCAGTGCTTGCTC
>NZ_JBFRVX010001009.1:0-878 GCF_041475345.1 Vibrio sp. 10N.222.48.A3
TTATTTATGAGTATATAAATAATGTTTTTTTGTATCTGAATGACACTATTGTTACTTTGACGCTGATTTTTAATAAGAATAATTAATAAAATAACGCAACATCGGGGTAGTTTGCACCATGAAAAACGTCAACAGGTCTATCGACGTCAAATATTTAAGAACATTTTCGCACGTTGCTAAACACAAAAGTTTTACAGCAGCCGCTGAGTCTTTATTTATGACACAACCCGCTGTATCTCAGCATATTAAAAAGATCGAAAGTACAATCGGGGCGAGTATTTTTGATAGGAAAGAGGGATTTTTACTCACTAAACACGGAAAAGTATTACTTGATTATGCAGACCAAACAATGTCTATGTACGAAAGATTGTTTGAAGATTTGGAAAAGGTTGAATTAAGAGACCAATTCAATATAGCGATTTCTGAATCTTTTTGCTTCGATATGGTTGAGCGTGTAATCAATGAATTTCGAATGTTGAACAATATAGACTTGTCCATAAATAGTTTCACAAAGTCCTCTTTATTGGATTCTTCTCGTTACGATTTGATTTTTACAATGGATAGAATTTCACAAGAGAATGGAAAATCCTATCAACTGAATACCGTTAACTATGTTATCGCGCATTCTAATTCACTTGATCCGCATGAGTGTTATCCGCAGAGAGTTGTTTTTTGTAGTTCTCTTCCCAAATCTTATGTACAAGAGATACTCAACGATTATAAAATTGACTCAAATCATGTGACGAGTTGGGTGAAGACAAGTTCATGCCAATTCCTTAAAAATGAACTGGAAACGAATGGAACTATTTTAATATTTCCTGAATGGTCGATACGTCACAATAAATGCAAGACAATACCATTACGTCAAAAAGTAAACA
>NZ_JBFRVX010001010.1:0-763 GCF_041475345.1 Vibrio sp. 10N.222.48.A3
GATAGGGAATCTCTCTTTTGCGTCTGCTTACCAGCACTGCACTTTTCCAAATATACCTTCGCTAAATAACAGGCAATAAAAAACCCAGCCGAAGCTGGGTCTGTTTAGCGCTCATCTCTCACCACGAGCTAATTTGTGGAAGCCTAACGTTGACGCTTGTGATCAACAACGCTTAAAGTCAACGTGGCTTTTCAACCGATTAACCTAGTAGGCTAAGTGCCGAGTTCGGAGCTTGCTTCGCTTGTGCAAGAATCGAGCTTGAAGCTTGTGAAAGAATTTGAGACTTAGTCATGTTAGTCGTTTCTTTCGCGAAATCGGTATCTTTGATACGGCTCTTAGATGCATTAACGTTCTCGTTGATGTTATCTAAGTTGTTAATTGCGTGGTCAAAACGGTTTTGGAATGCACCAAGCTCAGAACGGTGGCTATCTACATATTTAAGTGCCGCATCGATAACAGCAACAGATTCTTGAGCGCCACCAACAGACGTTACGTCGATAGTATCAACCGTTACTTGCTTACCCTCTAGAGTTTTTGGGTCCTCAGGTTTCGCACCTGCTTGCATGCCTAATTCATCTGATAAAGCACCAGAAAATGCAATTTCCCCATCAACTTTGTTGTTACCAGCGAAGATTTGCAGTTTACCTTCTTCATCAATTGACGCTTTTACTAGGTCTTGTTGACCGTTAATGTAAGTCGCTAGCTCTTCAATGTCATCGCCAGCTTTAGCAGAGATGTTGATTTCTCGTTGGTCACCGAAGCT
>NZ_JBFRVX010001011.1:0-564 GCF_041475345.1 Vibrio sp. 10N.222.48.A3
AATAGCGTTCAATCACTTAGGGGTGGGCATTGAACGTATTAATTAAGAAGGGAGATTACAACAATGCTAATGCCATGCCCAACATGCGGATGCAAAACCCGAATTGTTACTTCACAAGAAATGTCAAACGAGACACGGAAAGCCTACTGGCAGTGCCTCAATTTTAACTGTGGTGTTCGCTTTCATACGCTTACTTCTGTAGAGGGGATTATCGACTCTGTTGGAGTGCCGCCAGATCCAAAGCTACAACCAGAGCTGTGCAAAGGTGATGTGAACCAGATGGATTTACTTTTTGGGAAAGATAAAGCATTGGCATTTGATTGAAGAAAAAATTAATATTTAACAAATATTTATAACAATTTAAAGTCAAAATCATGCGATTATTCAAAGAACACTTATCAGAAATGCGACGAACAGAGGTTGATAGATCTGTCGGTTTTATCTGCAAAGATTGTAACAAAGATGTTTACTACTTTAACCGAAGGAATCGAGCGATCACGTATAAGAAAAATTGCATAGTATGTAATAAAAGTAGCCATGAAGGCATTATCATCGAAGATTTCG
>NZ_JBFRVX010001012.1:0-5547 GCF_041475345.1 Vibrio sp. 10N.222.48.A3
GAATAAAACAAATAGTATTTCTTCTATTAGTTATTTAAATAAGAAAATGAGACGAGTGTTTTAAGATGAAAAGATAGACTTCTAATGAACTTATAATAACTATTAAGAATATCTTAAAAAAAACAGGTGATATCTGATATGTGTTAAGTGGAGTAATCCGTAAAAGTTGACTATTCTTCTATTGATTACTTCATTAACAAAAAGCTTATTTTTCTCGGAATGATATGTTGCATTGTTGCTCTTGATGGGTACAATTGCGGCTACCTGATGCGGTGCTTTGGTTAATCTGTTGTTAAACTCTGGTTTACACGGTTAATAATGTTACCGCACGTAGAGGTGCAATTATAAAGAGTAGTTTTCGTTGGGGTGATGCCAATGAACGGGAATGAAAGGTGTAATTGCCGAAGTAAATTGTATATCTAAGCAATTTGCTGGGGTTGTGCTCAATAGGTACAACACTGCCATAGTCTTAATTTTAAACTATGGAGCGCTACTGTAGGGTTGGGTGAAGTGTTCACTTCCCTTTCGCTTAGTTCAACATGAGCTTGATAAGCCGTATCAAGTTTATCTGCAGTAGATCTCTAGCCAAATAAAAAACTGGTTTTTGAAGATCATGAATTTAATAGATTTTGCAACATCGCCTTTATCGCTGCTTCCTCCCTTGGTTGCCTTGACTCTTGCTATTGTTACCCGCCGTGTATTAGTTTCCTTGGGTGTCGGTATCGTCATGGGTGCGATTCTACTTGCTGACTACTCAGTAGGTAACGCAGCTAGCTACGTCTTTACTAAAGTATCTGGTGTTTTCATCGAAGATGGTGGTATTAACACTTGGAACATGAGCATCGTTGCTTTCCTAATTATCCTTGGAATGACAACGGCATTATTAACACTATCTGGCGGTACTCGCGCATTCGCTGAGTGGGCACAGTCTCGTGTTAAGAGCAAACGTGGTTCAAAACTACTTGCTGCATTTTTAGGTGTATTCATCTTTGTTGATGATTACTTCAACAGCTTAGCGGTAGGTGCCATCTCTCGCCCTGTAACTGACCGCTTCTACGTATCTCGCGCTAAGCTAGCTTATATCCTAGATTCAACTGCTGCTCCTATGTGTGTGATCATGCCGGCTTCTAGCTGGGGAGCTTACATCATCACTATCATTGGTGGCATCTTAGTGACACACGGTGTGACAGAGTATTCTGCACTGGGTGCTTACGTTCGCCTTATCCCAATGAACTTCTACGCTGTGTTCGCGCTATTAATGGTGTTTGCTGTTGCGTGGTTTGGTTTAGATGTTGGCAAAATGCGCGAGCATGAGATCGAAGCCTCTCAAGGCCGTGGTTTTGAAGGTGATAATGATCAAAAGCAAGCGCACGATCTAAACGAAGAGCTGGATATTCAAGAGAGCGAAAACGGTTCTGTTTCTGATCTCGTTATGCCAATCGTAGCGTTAATCGTCGCGACGGTTGCAGCAATGCTTTACACCGGTGGCCAAGCGCTTACTGCTGATGGTCAAGCATTCAACTTACTTGGTGCATTTGAAAATACAGATGTAGGTAAGTCTCTGGTTTACGGTGGTGTTATTGGTTTACTCGTTGCGCTAGCAACGGTATTCAAACAGAAACTGCCTATGGCTGATATCACAAGAACAATGTGGATTGGTGCAAGCTCAATGTTTGGCGCTATCCTTATCCTTGTATTTGCATGGACGATTGGTTCTGTTATTGGCGACATGAAAACAGGTTCGTACCTATCCTCTCTAGCAACAGGTAACATCGATTACCACTGGCTACCGGTTATCTTGTTCCTTCTTGCTGGCCTAATGGCATTCTCGACAGGTACATCTTGGGGTACGTTCGGTATCATGTTACCGATTGCGGGTGACATGGCTGCTGCCTCTGACATCGCGCTAATTCTTCCTATGCTAAGTGCGGTTCTTGCGGGTTCTGTATTTGGTGATCACTGTTCTCCAATCTCGGATACAACGATTCTGTCTTCTACAGGTGCGCGTTGTAACCACATTGACCACGTATCGACTCAGCTCCCTTATGCGCTGTCTGTGGCGTTCGTATCGTGTATTGGTTTTATCACCCTAGGAATGACATCATCAACTGGCATTGCATTTGGCGCAGCGTCTCTAACGTTTGTTGCGGTATGTTTTGCATTGGCTTATTTCTCTCGTTGCAAGATAGCAACGTGTAAAAGCTAATCATCATTTGATTGAATAATGAGAAGGGAGGCGTTTGCCTCCCTTTTTTTGTGTTCGTTAATTTAATTTTAAATTTCGTGAAAAAAGTTCGAATAAATGGTTAACGTTTGGAATGTTACTTGTCGCTTTCATTATGCCAATACTCGTTTTAACGTTAAAGAACCCAGCAGAGTCAGAGTTTCGAACATTAGCAGAGGTTAATGGTGTCAAAGTTCAAACCCCAATCAACCATCCAACTCTGACTAGTTGGCTGCCAGCGATAGAGAAATGTGTATTGCGTTACAACACCAGCCACACTGGCATGCTAAAGCCAACTGAGGTGATTGCAACAGGCGGACAAGGTAACAATCTAGCTCTAAACTATATTCACCCTCAAGATTACTCGAGCGAGAATGTAACTCTAAGAATTTACGCAAACCAGTCGGATGTACACGACATTTGTAACGGTGGTCAGTAACATGAAATTAAAATTATCCATTATTTTACTGGTTATCTCTGCTTTCTTGAGCGGCTGGTTATACTGGGGTAGCGATGCAAAGATAGAACGCTTGCTTACGCAACACGAATGGCAATCGAAAATGGTGACTCTGATTAGCGATATCAAGCAAGAGGATTCAATCGGGCCACTGCGTAAGGTTGAGCTATCATCGAATGCGAAGTATTTGCCAAACGGTACGTATCTGAGAATGGCTGTAGTTAAACTGTATGGCACTCAGACTGCACCCGCAAACGTCATCAATATTTCCGAAACCGGTCAGTGGGATATTAACGATAATTACTTACTGATTTCACCAACGGAGTTTAAAGATGTCACTTCTGCTGAGCGACAAGACTTTTCAGAGGAGCAACTCGAGCTGATCACTCAAGTGATTAAAATGGATGCAGAACAAAGCCGACGCATTGATATTATTAATCAGAAAGCACTGCTGCTCACTAGCCTAAATCATGGTTCTACGGTGTTATTCTCAAACTAATACTGTCTCAAACTAAAATCAGATTAAGCTAAAACTCAACAGTGATTTACTGTATATCATTAAACGATATACCAATAGAAAGGGGCATGATGCCCCTTTTTTATTAACTGTTGACATCAAACTACTGTTTTAGAATTTTTAGGGGTATCTATGAATACAGAACCAAGCTCGGTAAGTGCATCAATCACCAAGGCAACCATCGCAATACACTATTGTCGTCAATGCAATTGGATGCTTCGTTCTAGTTGGTTATGCCAAGAGTTACTGCATACTTTCAGTGAAGAGATAGAGCAAGTGAGTTTACACCCTGATACCGGAGGTCGATTTGAGGTTTTTTGTAATGGAATACAGATTTGGGAAAGAAAAGCGGACGACGGTTTTCCTGAGGCTAAAGTTCTGAAGCAAAGAGTACGAAACATCATTGCTCCAGACAGAGACCTCGGCCACGTAGACTCAAAGTGAGCCTTTTCTAACGCCGCCGATTGAGTTTATTTAAAGCTCGCCACTCACGAGAACATCACCTTCAAGGCTAATGACTTTAAAGATATTATTTTCATAGATGCCATAGCTCGCTGCGTGGCCATCTCGTGGGAATGTCACCGAGCTAGGATTAAAGATAAAGATGTCATCTTGGTATTCAGCAACAGGAATATGGGTATGACCATGGGCAATAATATCACCCGCCTTTAGCTCGGGGCGTTTATTGGTGTTGTACAAATGACCATGAGTTAGAAAAATACGTTGGCCTGATTCTAATAGTACCCACGAGTAATCCATCATCATTGGAAAAGACAACAACATCTGATCCACTTCGCTATCGCAGTTACCACGAACAGCAATGATCTCTTGAGAAAACGCATTCAACTTCTCTGCAACCGCCGGCGGATTGTATCCTTCAGGGATCGGGTTTCTTGGACCATGATTCAGAATGTCACCCAATAGCACTAAATATTGCGCACCAGACGCTTGGTAGAGTTCTAATACCCTTTCTGTTGCTGGCAGCGAACCGTGTAGGTCTGAAGCAAAAAATAATTTCACACGTACTTCTCCATAAAATTTATGAGCCTATTGTACGTATCTAACAGCTACACGTCATCTCTCGCCATACCGTTGATCACGATATTATTGTAACTAACCATACCGACTATTTTATGGTCACTGACCACAGGGGCACGACTGATACCAAAACGCTCAAACAAGCGTGCACAGTACTTCACATTCATATCGGCAGACACGCTTAGCGCTGGCTTGGTCATGATCTCATAAACATTGGTTCGCTTCGGAGAACGGTTCTTAGCCAGTACTTTCTTAGCAATATCATTCATCAATACGATGCCGTATTCGTCATCTTCGTGGCGCTTATCGACAATGATGGCTTTCACTTTATGCTTCTTAGCCATCTCTATCGCTTCCAACACAGTGGTTAGCCCATCGATAATCACATACGTATTAGCCATTACATCGCTTACTCGGATTTTTTCACTGCCACTCATAACTCGTCCTCCACAACCTTAGTTAATGTTTCAACTTGGTGCGCGACCCCGACTGCATCTTCGACATCGATCTGCACTGCTATCCCTTGCCCTGACTCTTGGTCAAACTCCCCGACTTCACCGATAGTTTCTAGAATATGCCTAGCTAGGTGCTCCTCGACGACAAACAGCAGCACATCTTTTTGCACCTCTAACGTTAACCCAAAGAAGGTGCGCTTTTGGTTTAGCCCCTGCCCTCTGGCATTGTTAATCACGGTTGCCCCTGTTGCACCCGCATCACGCGCGGCGTCGAGCACGATATCGGTCTTGCTTTCTTCTACAAACGCTAAGATAAGTTTAAAGCGCATCTTTGCTCTCCTTAGAGGATTGTGATCGGTTTAGCCATTGCGTTATTTGGGCATACCCCATCACGGATATAATTGGAAATAAGCTCGCGAAAGCAATCAACCCAAAGCCATCAATTACCGGATTTCTTCCTGGCACCGTTGACGCGAGTCCCAACCCAAGTGCCGTCACTAAAGGTACCGTCACCGTTGATGTCGTAACCCCACCAGAATCGTAAGCTAACGGAATAATCAATTTGGGCGCATAAAAGGTCTGAATAACCACAATGACATAGCCAGCAATGATGTAGTAATGAATAGGGTCGCCAGCCACGATGCGATAACTACCTAGCGATATGCCAATCGCTACACCTAACGCCACGGAGATCCTCAGCCCGTTAACACTGATACTGCCACCGGAAACTTGGTTTGCCTTAATAGCAACGGCGATCAAAGAGGGCTCGGCTATCGTGGTACTGAAACCAATACAAAACGCGAAAAGGTAAACCCAGTAATAGTCAAACCAAACTAAGGCAAGGCCTGAACTGACC
>NZ_JBFRVX010001013.1:0-3143 GCF_041475345.1 Vibrio sp. 10N.222.48.A3
TAAACGCGGAAGAAGAGCCTGAAACCTACTTTTACCCTAAAGACCCAGAATTCAGAAAGAACTACGGGCCTCGCGGCGTTATCAAAGCAACCTCTGATGGCAAAATCGAAGATACGGGTCCACTGACTCGTGCTCGTATGGAAAACATCGATGAGGACTTTACCGAAGCGGCTATCACGTTCATGGAGAAATCTGTAAAAGAAGATAAGCCTTTCTTTATCTGGTACAACTCGACTCGCATGCACGTTTGGACTCGTCTGAACGAACATTACAGCGGCATTTCTGGTCAAGGTATCTACGCTGATGGTATGGCTCAATTAGACGACAACGTCGGCGCGTTGCTTGATACTCTTGAACGCTTAGAAGTTGCAGACAACACGATTGTTATCCTTTCTACCGATAACGGTGCAGAAAAGTTTACATGGCCTGACGGCGGTACATCTCCTTTCCACGGTGAGAAAGGCACAACTTACGAAGGCGGCATGCGTGTTCCACAAATCGTGAAATGGCCTGGTGTAATCGAACCTGGCTCTGCGGTTAATGCGCTAATGTCTCAAGAAGACTGGTTACCGACACTAGCTGCCGCTGCCGGCAATGACTCTATCGTTGAAGACCTTAAAGAAGGTGTTTCTCTAAATAATAAAGATTGGCGTGTTCACCTAGATGGCTCGAACTTTATGCCATATTTTGAAGGAGAGGCTGAAAAGTCACCCCGTGAAACTATCTTCTACTTCTCTGCAAACGGTGACTTCAATGCGCTTCGTTGGAACGATTGGAAAGCAAGCTTCGCGATGATGGAAGGCACGATGCAATCAGCTATCCGTCAAGCTCCTGCTTGGGCTTCAATTACAAACCTACGTATGGACCCGTTTGAAACCGCAGCGAAAGAATCTGGCATGTACACTCGTTGGATGGTAGACAACATGTGGTTATTCGTACCAATGTCTCAAGAAGTGATTAAGTTTATGGGCTCTCTAAACGATTACCCAATGCAACAAGGCCAAGGCTTCAGTGCCGCAGACATCAATTACAACACGCTAAAAATGCAAAAGCTAATTCAGCAGATGCAAGCACAAAACGCGAAATAGCGGAGCAAGGGTTAAACAGCGAAGCAACAGCTAGATAACCCGGCTACCGACCATTAAAGATAACTGACTAATTAAAGCCCCACTGGGGCTTTTTTTGTGAGGCATCAACAATCTTTTTTCTAAACCATGAATGCGCCATATCTGCATTACGACTCTTGTGCCACACCAGATATTCAGTACCAAGATCCGATTCAAACGGTAAAGGCGACAGCTTAAAATCATCCAGCAAGCCATACCTTTCAAGTATCGATTTCTGACTAATACAAAGCCAATCCGTTCCTCTTACCATATCAAGCATTTCAAATGGGCCAGGCGCCTTTCGTGCAACCTTTCTACTCTTCGCATACTTACTGGTTTTGGTTAACGGCGATTCTTTGGTATCCCACATACTATGAAGAACATGCTTCTCTTCAAGGTATTCTTCCAACGTAATCTCGTTCCCTAATCTAGGGTGGTTTTTATCATAAGCAACCACCATAGGTTCGTTAGAGAGCTGAATACATTCCATTGCCGGATCGTTGATAGGCGTATGGACTATACACAAATCATATCGGTGTTGGCGAAGGTCTAGAATGATGTCTGCAGTATAGTAAGGGTCAATATGAAGACCTATATCTGGCGTTTCCGCATAGAGGATATCGGATACACGCTTCATCAATGAATAAGTTGCACCACTAATGCAAGCGACGTTAAACGACCTTTCAATTTTTGTTGGGTCGAACTTTCGCTTACTCGGGAAAGTCGATTCAAAGGCATCGTAGGCCTGTTTTATCTGAGGGTAGATGTCATAACAAAAACTGCTCGGTCTATAGCCTTCCTTTGTTTTCACAAACAACGGGTCATCATAGGTTTCTTTTAGTCGGTTAAGCGCCTTACTAATTGCGGGCTGAGTAACGCCAAAACGTTTCGCGGTATTCGAGATAGAGAGCTCTTCCATCATGACAACAAAATACGGGATCAGACTAAAATCAGTGTTTTTCATGTTCTATTTACCAAACTCGCGTACTAAATTAACTTTCATATCATTGAATTATACCGTATCAACCAAGCACTTCATTAGCGACCCTTTTATTTTGGGAAGTCACCTACGAATTAGCATGCTAGAAAGCGATGATTAACAGAACACAAAAAGCCGACACTTGGCAGGCTCAGGTAACTCTAAGTCAGTGATGGCGTTTATTTGCTTTGTAGCAGAGTAATCTCATCATTCACCCAGCCTAATAACTGCTTGGTCGCTTTAGACAAGACTTGATTCTGCCTCACGATATAGCCTAGGCTGGTGCTAGAGAAATTGGTCAATGGCGTAACCTTTGAATTCAAATGCTGCTTAGTGGATATCGCAAACTCAGGAATGATGGCCACTCCAAACCCAGCTTCTGCCCAGTCGATTTGAGCATCGACACTCCCTACTTCCATGACTCTATGATTGGGTAGATTAAGGCTTGGTAAACCTTCATCAATGAAGTCACGGGTTCTCGTATCGTGGCCAAGTAGAATCAAGGTGAGTTCTGTCTCTATATCGCCATCTTTAACCTCGTTTCCTGTCTTGCTATCAGAGTATTGCATGTCGAAGCCATCGCCTAACGCACACCATGAAAGCTCTTGAAGCTTAGTAAAATAGAGCGACTCGTTGTGTTGCTCTTTCGCAATCACAAAACCAAGATCCGCCTGAGCGTTCTTAACTAAACTCGATGCTTGAGATGACGTAGTGTTCAGTAGCGTTAGGTCGATACCCGGATACTGCGCTTTGAACTTCTGGAACGGGCGAATTAGCAAGAATCGAGAGATGATGTCGCTCACGGCAATAGTTAACGTGCCTATTTTAAGGTCGTTAATGGCGTTGAGATCGGCCTGACAAATCTGCAGTTCGAGTAATGTTCTTTGACTTGTCTCTAGTAACCTTTCACCTGCTTGAGTCAGTTGAAACGGACTTCGCTCTATCAACTTGATGCGTGTTTGTTGTTCCAGTTGTTTTAGGTGCAAACTCACATTAGGTTGTGTCATATGCAGTGCGTTGGCTGCTTTTCCGAAATGCTTATATTCCGCTAGCGTCAC
>NZ_JBFRVX010001014.1:0-406 GCF_041475345.1 Vibrio sp. 10N.222.48.A3
ATCCTCTAACCTTACTAACCAACTGCAATCAATTCATAATATTTTTGGTAATATTAGTATCGGTGTCTTCCTTTTTGACCGTGAAGGTTCGCTTTACGATATGTCTGGAAAAATTACAGAAGTTAATGTTAAAAAAATTCAACGTGATTATTTTATCGAAACATTCGAGAAAGGTAAAGAGTTCTATGTTTCAAAGCCTTATACTTCATCAACTTCGGGAGAGGTCGTATTCGGTATAGTGTATAAGATAAATGAAGATATCGCGATAATTAGTAGCATAAAAAAAGGATCAATACTAAAAGATATTATAGGTAGAGACGATGTTTTCCTATATACGGAAGAAGGGACAATAATAACCTCACCTAATAAAGAACAAGTAGGAAGTAATATATTCTTAGAAAACCCT
>NZ_JBFRVX010001015.1:0-389 GCF_041475345.1 Vibrio sp. 10N.222.48.A3
ACTGCTACCTGAATACCAAGCAGCTCCTGAAGTAACACGTAACCGTATGTACCTTGATACAATGGAAAAAGTGTACTCAAGCACATCGAAAGTCCTGATTGATTCTGAATCAAGCGGTAACTTGCTATACCTACCAATTGATAAGCTAGGCGCACAAGGTGGTTCTCAGTCGGGCACTCGCCCTGCAAAAACATCATCAACTTACGATCAAATTGAGTTAGAAACTCAAGCCGATCCAAAGTCTAGCACTCAAACTCGTTCAGACAGTTCACGTCAAGGGAGATACTAATAATGCGTAAATTAATGATCCCTGTATTAGTTGTGACGATTGCCCTTCTATTGATGTCACTATTTGTGATTCAAGAAGGCGAACGTGGCATGGTAATTCG
>NZ_JBFRVX010001016.1:0-1690 GCF_041475345.1 Vibrio sp. 10N.222.48.A3
GCCTAAGACTGATGCAAGTCGGTGGCTCGAAGCTAGCCTATTCTGATGCTCTTGATGTTCAAAAAACCTTTCCCGGCGCACTCCAACAAGTTTTTGGTATGGCAGAAGGCCTGATCGCCTGTACTCGGTTAGGGGATGATGAAACCTTGGTTGCGACGAAACAAGGTCGACCTGTAAGTCGCTGGGATGAGGTTCGCATAGTCAATGCTGAGGGGAACACTGTTCCAATGGGTGAAGAAGGCGAACTACTCACTCGCGGTCCCTACACTTTAAGAGGGTATTACCGTGCAGAGGAACACAACCAACGCTCATTTACTCAAGATGGTTTCTACCGAAGTGGAGATCGAGCCATTGTTGATGAGAGGGGATATATCGTTGTGACTGGCAGAATTAAGGACGTCGTAAACCGAGCTGGTGAGTGTATTGCTACCGATGAAATCGAAGAGCATTTACTTATGCATCCTAATGTTGCACAGGTCGCCGTGGTTGCGGTACCTGATAAACATCTAGGCGAAAGGATCGGAGTCGCTGTCGTGAAAAGGGGGCTTTCCCCAACTTTGCAAGAGCTACGCACCTTCCTAAAAGACCAAGGGATGGCTTCTTTCAAACAGCCAGACGAATTGCTCATTGTCTCTAATCTGCCCAAAACAGCGGTAGGTAAAATTGATAAAAAGCGATTGCTTGGTCCAAGTGGTGAACCTTGGGTTAATACGCCAGTTTAACTAACGCGAGCTGCTTACCGTAGCTCTATATTGTCGATAAACAACGTCCTATTGATTGAATCGAGAGTGCTCTAGAAGGATGACTTGTCGTCGAGCCTGAGAAAGGTGCTTCTATTATTACACTCTTCAATGGGTCATTACAGGGAACAAAGACTAAAGGAAATCAACGTGTCATCTATAAAGAAGCCAGAAGTTTGCGAAAGTCTCAATGATATACGAATCGGAATAGATACCCTTGATAAGGAGATCGTTCATATTCTTTCTAAGCGGTTAGGGTATGTCAAAGCCGCCGCACAATTTAAGCCCAGTGAGCAGAGTATTCCGGCACCAGAGCGTGTCGCTGAAATGCTAGAAGACCGAAAAAAATGGGCAGAAGAGGCCGGGATGAGTAGCGAGTATGTCGAAACGTTATTCTCTAGTATCACCCATTGGTACATTAATCAGCAAATTAAACATTGGCGTACCGAAAGGGGGCTTTCAGCAGAAGAACCCGAAAATACGGCAACGTGATAAGAGTGTTTTGAACTTATCCGTTGAGTATGTATTAGAGGGTTACACATATTCCTGTTGGATCACCACTTTGACTACTAAGCGCCAAAGATTTAATTGATCAGATGACAGAAGAGAGCGTCAGTGCTGATTAGAGTATTAAGGACAATTACAAATGACTATACCGAAAATAGCGAGTTACGACTTGCCAGAACACCATGAGTTTCCAATAAACAGAACGAACTGGACTATCGAACCTAGTAAAGCGGTACTTTTAATTCACGACATGCAAGAGTATTTTGTGAGCTACTATGAGGCTGATTCGTCACCTATGGCGGACATTTTAACGAACATTCAGCAGTTAAAACACGTAGCGAAACAAGCGGGAATCCCGGTTGTATATACCGCACAACCCGCAAATCAAGACCCAAAAGATAGAGCCTTGTTAACTGACTTTTGGGGTCCGGGGCTAAACGGCG
>NZ_JBFRVX010001017.1:0-639 GCF_041475345.1 Vibrio sp. 10N.222.48.A3
AATACATTCCCCCCAACCTTTCTCAATAGATACGTTGCATATTCGTGTGAAAAGTTAAATTTGATCAAAGTCTCACTCTGGATCTTTACCACACACAAGCGAGACCTCCGTCACAATCTCATTTTAGCTTTGTGATGGAGATCTTATTGAAATCTCAATATTTCCATTACTATGCTCCCGCACAATAAGAGAACGCAGTTTCTCAACCCCTAAAATCCAATTGAGACAAATATTATGAAAAAGATTCTTGTAGTTTGCGGTAACGGCCTTGGTACTTCACTAATGATGGAAATGGCAGTGAAAGAAGTGGCTAAAAAAATCGGTTTCGAAGCGGAAGTTGATCACGAAGATCTGTCATCAGCTGCATCAAGCAACGCGGATATTTGGGTAGCAGCGACAGACGTTGCAAACCAACTGAAAGAAGGCGGAAAAGAGAACATAATCAGCCTTAAAAATATTTTTGACAAAGCATCAATCGAAGAACAACTAAAAACTTTCATGTAAGGTCAAAATTATGCAGAACTTTTTCGAATTCATGCTCGGCTTATTAAAAGAGCCAGCAATCATGGTAGGCTTAATTGCTTTCATTGGCCTTGTTGCACAGAAAGCTGATATTTCCACCATTCTAAAAGGCACAAT
>NZ_JBFRVX010001018.1:0-5069 GCF_041475345.1 Vibrio sp. 10N.222.48.A3
TCTAGCGCTTCCGGGAATACGAAGCGATTTGTCGAACAGCTAGGATTACCTGCGATTAGGCTTCCTACTGAGGCCAATGAAAGGGCGCTAGAGATTGAGCAACCATTCGTACTTATATGCCCGACTTATGCCGATGGTGAGGGGCGAGGAGCTGTGCCTAACTCCGTTATAAGTCTATTGAATAACCCGAATAATCGAGCATTGATTAAAGGTGTGATTGCATCGGGAAATCGAAACTTTGGAGCTCTTTTTGCTCGCGGAGGTGCCATTGTCGCTGAAAAATGCAATGTGCCGCTGTTGTATCGTTTCGAACTATCTGGAACCCAGAGCGATATTGATATCGTGACAAATGGGTTAGAACAATTTTGGAAACATCATGGATAACCACTTTGAGAACGAGTCCCTTGACTACCATGCTTTAAACGCAATGTTGAATCTACTTGATGAACAAGGGACGATTCAGTTTGAGGCAGACAAGCAAGCGGCTCGACAGTTTTTCTTACAACACGTTAATCAAAATACCGTTTTCTTTCATAATTTAGACGAGAAGATCGACTATTTGCTTAGAGAGGGGTATTACGAGGCTCAAGTTATTGAGCAATATGATCGCAGTTTTCTTCATCAAATCTGGGCAAACGCCTATCAAGCCAAATTTCGATTCCGCACGTTCTTAGGTGCTTATAAGTTTTTTACTTCCTATGCACTGAAAACTCGTGATGGTAAGCGATATTTAGAAAGGTTCGAAGACCGAGTGGTTATGACTGCGCTGTTACTGGCTCGTGGTGACTGTGAATTTGCACTGGCACTAATGGAAGAAATCATTCATCAACGCTTTCAACCGGCTACGCCCACTTTTATTAACTCCGGTAAAAAGAGCCGTGGTGAATTGATCTCCTGCTTTTTGTTGAGAATCGAAGACAATATGGAGAGCATCGGTCGTGCGATTAACTCATCGTTGCAACTCTCACGTCGTGGCGGTGGTGTTGCTTTACTTCTGACGAACTTAAGAGAGCAAGGTGCGCCCATTAAGGGGATCTTAAATCAAAGTTCAGGTGTCGTCCCTGTGATGAAATTGCTTGAAGACAGTTTCTCGTATGCAAACCAATTGGGGTCTAGGCAAGGCGCGGGTGCTGTCTATCTTAATGTTCACCATCCAGACATCATGCAATTTCTTGATACGAAAAGAGAAAATGCCGATGAAAAAATCAGAATTAAGACCTTGAGCCTTGGTGTTGTCATTCCCGATATTACTCTGGAATTAGCCAAGCAAAACAAAGATATGTACTTGTTTTCTCCTCATGATGTTGAGCGAGTGTATGGCGTACCTTTCTCTGAAATTTGCGTGACGGAGAAGTACCATGAAATGGTGGATGACCCGAGGATCCGCAAAGGGAAAATGAGTGCAAGAGGGCTTTTCCAAACGCTTGCCGAGATCCAATTTGAGTCGGGCTATCCATACATTATGTTCGAAGATACGGTTAATCAGGCTAACCCCATTCAGGGGCGTGTAAATATGTCTAACTTGTGTTCTGAAATATTGCAGGTCAACGAGGCGTCAAATTATGATGACGACTTGAACTATAGTCATGTCGGGCGAGATATTTCGTGCAATTTAGGCTCGATCAATATTGCTAAAGCCTTGGATGGAGGTCGACTATCTCAAACCGTTGACACCGCAATTCGAGCATTAAATGCAGTGTCAGAGATGAGCGCAATCAACAGTGTTCCTTCGATAAGAAAGGGCAACGATGAAAGTCATGCTATTGGTTTAGGTCAGATGAACTTGCATGGGTTTTTGGCTAGAGAACGCATTCACTATGATTCACCAGAGGCCATTGATTTCACCAGCAGTTATTTTGCCTGTGTTTTATATCACTGTCTCGTGGCTTCCAATAAGTTGGCACAAGAGAAAAAGAGTACGTTCAAAGGGTTCGAAGATTCTAGTTACAGTGATGGGTCTTTCTTCGACAAATATTTGCAGCAGGATTTCTCGCCAAAATTGGACGTGGTCCAAGATCTCTTTAGCCGTTTAGATATACGAATACCCACCGTGTCTGAGTGGAACGAATTGAAACAACTCGTCATGAGCTCAGGGCTATACAACCGATACTTACAGGCCATTCCTCCTACAGGCTCAATTAGCTATATCAACGACTCTACCGCTTCTATTCATCCCGTTACCGCTAAAGTGGAGATAAGAAAAGAGGGTAAAATTGGGCGAGTTTACTTCCCTGCGCCGTATTTGAATAACTCCAATTTAGAGTATTTTCGTGACGCTTTTTCCATAGGCCCTAAGGCAATAATCGATGTTTATGCAGCGGCCACTGAACATGTTGATCAAGGCCTTTCATTAACTTTGTTTTTTGACGATGAGGTAACGACGAGAGATATCAACAAAGCTCAGATCTACGCATGGAAAAAGAAAATTAAAACGCTTTACTACATCCGAATGCGACAGAAAGCATTAGAAGGTACTCAAGTCGAAGGGTGCGTGTCGTGCTCACTGTAATAAAGGGATAAACGCAATGAAAAAGATGGAATCCGGACCTGTTCAAGCGATTAACTGGAATCGTATGATTGATGGCAAAGATCTAGAGATTTGGAATCGCCTGACGGTTAATTTTTGGCTGCCTGAAAAGGTACCTTTATCCAATGATATTCAAACATGGAAGCAACTAACTGAAGAAGAGCAAACGCTAACGATTAGAGTTTTTACCGGTTTAACGTTACTCGACACGATTCAGAATACGGTGGGTGCGCCAGCCTTGATGGAAGATGCGAGAACACCTCATGAAGAAGCGGTATTAACTAACATCGCTTTTATGGAAGCCGTTCATGCTCGTAGCTACTCTTCGGTCTTCTCAACTTTGTGTACTACGCCGCAAATTGATGAAGCGTTTCGCTGGGCTGAAGAGAACCCTCTGTTACAGAAAAAAGCACAGATTGTCCTCGATGATTATTTGGCTGAAGGCGATCCGCTAAAGAAAAAAGTGGCCAGTGTTTTTCTAGAGAGTTTCTTATTCTATTCTGGGTTTTATCTACCCATGCATTGGTCGAGTCGGGCTAAACTGACCAATACAGCGGATTTGATCCGTCTGATTATTCGTGATGAGGCGATTCATGGTTACTACATTGGATACAAATTTCAGCTCGCCTACCAATCTCTTAGTGAGGAAGAACAGGCGAGAGTTAAGGATGAAGCTTATTCATTAATGTTCTCTCTTTATGAAATCGAAACACAATATACCGAATCGCTTTATGATCCTGTTGGCTTAACTGAAGATGTGAAGCACTTCCTACATTATAACGCTAACAAAGCGTTGATGAATTTGGGGTTTGAAGCACTGTTCCCTGATGAACTCTGTCAGGTTAACCCTGCTATCATGGCCGCCCTGTCGCCCAATGCTGACGAAAATCATGACTTCTTTTCTGGTTCAGGATCTTCTTATGTCATAGGTAAAGCTGTCGCTACCGAAGACGATGACTGGGATTTTTGAACGAATAGCCCGAGTATGAACTCGGGCTTGAAAGAGGATTACTTACCCCTGAATCGACATCATCGTTCTAAGGCCAGCCGTTTGAAAATTCGGTCACTCAGACGGCAAATTTTGCTTTAACTCTAAAAGCATTTTATAAGCACTTTCGCCAGACATTTCGTATGGGTTAAATTGATCCGAAGTCGAAAATTGTAAGTTCAACAGTTCAGTCAAATTAGACTGCGGAATGTCTCCCATCGACCAATCTCCAAACTCTCGACAATCAACTTCTTTAAAATACAGTATGGTCACTCTCTCGTGCCGCTTATCGTTTAGGATGTGATTGTAGGTATGGTTTACCGCCTCCCTAGAACCTTCAATGCATTGAAGAAAGTACTTTTGATTATGACTGAGAAGCCCTGTTAGATGGCTCTGCCGATTGTGGTCTCGCGAGATAGTGAGTATTTCATCCAGTGCTTTGGAATCACAACATTCGGAAAGTGTACTGACATAAATTAACCGAGTTAGGAACATAGGCATCATTTCGAATTTTTGTTCAAAGGGTATTAATAAATATAAGCCAAGCTCATGGAATTGCGAGTTATTGGCCTAATTGTCACTCGGTGGCTTTTGGAAGAGAAGAGGATGGGGATGAAGTAGCAAAGGACAGCTAGCAAGATGCGCTAAAATGAGCCGAATGTTGTTCATTCAATCATTCTAGCGACCTGCTTGCATCGAGTCTCTCGTTAGTCGTTGAGAACCGAAATCGATTCGACGTTGGAAGATGCATCGAATCGTACATTGACCAATACGCTTTCACGTTCGAAAGTCACATCATCAAAATCAGTGGCTGCGATTTTAAATCCATTCCTTGCGAATAAACTGGTCACTGTTGTTCGTTGTTTCTGTTCCATGGCGCTTGTCAGTAGTTCGTTCATTGTGATCTCCATTAAGTAACCGTGTGCATAGTGTAAGCGTACAGGGTCTACGTTATGAGTTCAATTGCTTAATCAATAAGCTGTGTTGATGAGTTCAATTGAATGATTTTGGCATTCCAAAATGTGATGAATAAGAGGGTAGATGGTCGTATTACCTATGATAAGTATTGTGTAATGTGACCACCGTTCAGTATACTTTTGGGTAGGGATTTATTTAAAAAATTCAATGTAATAAGTGGTTACAAAACACAGGGGTTCGCATCGATTTGTGGAGAGTCAGTCACCTAATGAAGCTTCTTTTTATTGAAATGTTGAATGTCAAAGTAGTGTTGTACTACGCATTTGAATCCAAGAGTAATTATTAAATAAGTTTGATTTTAATGAATCGTTAGTTGCGG
The DNA here is from genome assembly GCF_041475345.1 of Vibrio sp. 10N.222.48.A3. Taxonomy (NCBI): domain Bacteria; kingdom Pseudomonadati; phylum Pseudomonadota; class Gammaproteobacteria; order Vibrionales; family Vibrionaceae; genus Vibrio; species Vibrio sp. 10N.222.48.A3. The sequence continues at coordinate 4,813 of NZ_JBFRVX010001018.1, forward strand.
TACTTATGCTATTTTTGTCGCAATGAATACTTAGTGAGTAGCCTAAATAAATAATTAATAAGGGAAACGAAAGCAGTGAAGGGAATGAAAAAGTTTATTACTCTATTTTTGGTATTGCTCTGCTTTGGTGTCAGCCATGTTCAGGCCAATGATGCGCGACTTAAGCAAGCTTACCAAAATCACAAAAGTGATGTTCAAGTACGTGGGTCGGGTTTAGTTTCACGATTACTTCCAGACGATAATAAAGGCTCTCGACA
>NZ_JBFRVX010001019.1:0-2044 GCF_041475345.1 Vibrio sp. 10N.222.48.A3
AAACTGTGTTGAGCGCTTGCTGAAATCATTGCCAAGCCATTTAAGAACCGAGTATTTGGATTTATGGCTTGAGTTCGAAGCGGGTGAGTCACCGGAAGCCAGATTTGGTAAGGCGATCGATAGAGTGCCACCTTTGCTTCATAACATCCATGGTGATGGTCACAGCTGGAAGAAGCACAACATATCCAAAGACAAAGTACTGACCTTTAATGGCGAGCGTATTTCTAAAGGCAGTCGTGCTCTATGGAAAGAACTAGAAGTGCAGCTTGAAGGTGCTGCGGACAAAGGGCTATTAAAGTAAAAGTTAGCTATCTTGCCAAGTAATGGCAAACAAGTTTTACCTAACAAAGTTTAAATTAAACCCGGGAATTCATAGTGTTACTTCAGAGTAGCAAGCCCATTGTTGAAGGAATAAGAACCACATGAAAACCACTGCTTTAGCTGTATTGTTACTTGGCGTTTCCGGTTGTGTATTTGCAACCGATAACAATATTGAAGCTATCGATTACCAAGTGTCGATCACTGTCGAGGATTCTGAATCAAAACTCAACTTCCCAACCTTTAAGTTCGACTCTTTCGGACAGGAAGTCTCATCTCAAACTGAAGAATGCGTTTATTCGGGTGTTCTTTCTAAGCATGAAGCTAACGCTATTCTACTGGAAGCCAAAATGTCATGCGATTATGAAAATGGAGAGTCTAGCGGACAGATGCCTGTTTTTATTCTTGATAAAGAGGGTGGGGAAGCAAGTATCGAGCTCGGAGAAGATGAAGCAAACCTGTGGAAATACACGGTTCTAATTAAAGCGCTTAACTAAATTTCAAACGATACACGGTTACTCTTTTTGTTCTGCGCAATGCCAATAAAAGTAGATACATGGCACATGGTATTATCTCGTGTCTCATTTCTTTCTAATAAAACTCTAAAGGACAACAATGAGTTCGAGAACCGAGTGATAAGTTGTTAGTATTCGTCAACTTTATAAATGCTAGATGGCTTATATAAATACTTGATAATAAATATATTAAACACCCTTATCACTGTGAGCAGTGCAACGCACTTACCCCGCACCTTGCTGTTAACGCTTCCGATGCTCAATCTAAAGCGGAAGCGGAATCTGAAAAGAAACAATGGAAACTAGGCGTGTTGATGGAGTACCTGATGACGTTATTGTTTAAAGGTGACCATAATGTTCCCGGTTTTTATGTCGACAGTGATTACGAATACCAGTGTGAAAAGTGTGGGACTAAGTCGTGGCACTGATCATGTGTTTAGCTTTTGAAACAATTCCTATCTCAACTGCTGATAATAAGACGCATTAGAAAAGTGATCCTCTCTGCAAATTGAGAATGGAAACGTGTCTATACTGACATGGGTTACGTCGCTGATTTTAGAAGTGGCGCTACGAATGTAAGTTTGATTAGGTTAAATCTCAGAGGTGACGATGAAAAAATTACTACCACTATGCGCCATTTTACTCTCGGCATCATTTTCAGCTACGGCTTCTGATGGTTTGATTAAATATCAAAGTAATTACTCAGTGAAAGAGACCGCTGACCGCTTTGAAGAAATCGCCAAAAGCAAAGGATTGACCTTGTTTGCGAGAATCGACCATCAGAAAAACGCGAGTAAGGTCGATCTTGAATTGAGACCAACCGAAGTCATCATCTTTGGTAACCCGAAAGTAGGGACACCATTAATGCAATGTGCTCAAGAAGTCGCGATAGATTTACCGCAGAAGGTGTTAGTCACGGAAGATTCCAATAAGAAAGTATGGTTGTCTTACAACGATCCTAATTACTTGGTAGAGCGTCACGCGATCAATGGCTGTGACAAAGTGATTCAAAAAATATCGGGTGTACTAAGTAAGTTGTCAGAAGCGACAGTGGCTAAAGCGAAATAACCCAATAGTTCACCAGCATGTTGGTTGATTTATCATGGTTGAGCAAAAGCTATTTTTCTCTAAAAGCTAATGTTCTCTAAAAGCTAATATATTTCCAAATGCGCAACTCTGGACATAAAAAAAACGGGCAGATCGTAGTGATC
>NZ_JBFRVX010001020.1:0-990 GCF_041475345.1 Vibrio sp. 10N.222.48.A3
GTCCGGGGCTAAACGGCGTAAAGGCAGGATCTTCTAAACGGCCCAAACCAAAGAATGCAGACACACCACCAATAAGAAAGATCAGTGATAGCATCCAGCTAATGACCTTATTTCGTATAAAATAAGCCGCCACTCCAGTGATTTGGTCATCACCCTGTTGATCGTCACTTTGGGGCTTGCTATTGACTTCACTCATTGTTCGTCTCCTGAGACAATACTTCCACTGTCATCCCATCTCGCAATCGCGATACGCCTGCAACAACGACATGCTGCCCCATTTCTAATCCTTTGATTATCTGCAATGTTTTCTGATTCGCTTTGCCTAATACGACTTGCTGCTTAGATACTGTATTGTCGTCATTAAGAATCCACACGTAAGAGTTTTGACGAGTTAACTCATCCCCATCGGCATTAAACACAGCCTCAATAGGAATAAGTACGCCTGCTTTTAATTTCAACCCGATATCACGCCCATTTGACGTGACCTCAACGGCCATACCGTCAAGAATCAAATCATCTTCTGGCATAGGCAAAGCAAGCGTGACGGTAAATGTACCTGTGTTTGGATCGGGTTCAGTCGTAAACTCTTTTATCCCCGCACTGTATTCATTCCCACTTGGAACTCTAACTACTGCCTCAATATTCGAGATAGTCGCTTCATTTGGTTGATTTACATAGATTTGGTCAGGCAATTGGATAACAACTTCAACATCCTCAACACTGTGAATATTCACAATCTGTTGGCCAACCTGAATATTTTCGTATTGGTCAACACTGACACGAGAGATAATTCCATCAACCGGTGCGCGAAGCTTAGTAAATGACAAACGCAGTTTTGCCAATTCTAACTCGGCATAAGCGATTTGACGCTGAGCGGCAATCTCATCGAATTGAGACTTAGCCAATAACCCCTTTTTGACCAACGGACTTGAACGTCTGTATTGGCTGTTAATCACTGTGTATCGAGCTTGAGCGTTATCAACGTCCAAC
>NZ_JBFRVX010001021.1:0-1433 GCF_041475345.1 Vibrio sp. 10N.222.48.A3
ATTTTGTCTAAATAAATCTTACGATAACTGGTAAGTTACATGTGATTAATCTATGTTAATAAAATATTTATAGATATGGATGATCGCAATGTACAAAGCCTCCCTAGTCCTATTGGTGACCTTATCCGGGTTATCAGGGTGTGGTAAGGAGCTCCCTCCGGTTCCAGAACCCGAATCACGACCAGCCAAACTCTTCACCGTCTCGGTCGGTAACAATGCCTTCGAACGAAATTTTCCTGCGACTACTGAAGCGGGCGATAAAGCCGTATTGGCATTTCGAGTCCCCGGTTTACTAAAAACGATCGATGTCACTGCGGGGCAACAGGTCTCCAAAGGTGATGCATTGGCAACGCTTAATCCTGATGAGTATCAGTTGCTAGAAAAGCAGGCAAGAGCTAACTTCAAACTTGCCGATGTGCAATACCAACGTTCCATCAAGCTACGTAAGGATAGAGTGGTTTCTGAGCAAGATTTTGACCAAGCGAAAGCAAATCATAACTCTGCAAGAGCGGTTTTAAATCAAGCAAAAGCTAATCTTCGCTACACCACACTCGTTGCGCCATATGATGGTACTATTTCTATTATTCCTGCTGAAAACCACGAATACATCGCGGCTAAGCAAGGTGTAATGAATATCCAAACGAATCAGATCCTCAAAGTTGTCTTCTTATTGCCTGATCAATTAATTGCACGCTTTTCTGCAGGGTTTGAGACAGACGCAACTATGGTATTCGATGCTTTCCCTGAACATTCTTATGTCCTCACCTTTCAAGAAGTCGATACCGAAGCCGATCCTAAAACCGGTTCATACAAGGTCACCATGGTAATGGAGAGACCGACTGATATAGGCATCCTACCGGGTATGTCTGGCACGGTTAACCTTGTTTCTTCACAAGCAGCGGCGACAAAAATTCCAACCTCAGCAATGATGACCAATGGAGATGATGTCTCAGTATGGCGCGTTAACAACGATGGTATCGTCGAAGAAGTCGCGATAGTCATTGATGAAAAACGTCATATTATTTCGGGTCTTAACGACGGAGATCGCGTTGTGACCTCAGGCGTTAATGGATTAGAAACCGGCGTCAAGGTTCGTGAGTGGATCAAGGAAAGGGGGCTCTAACATGAAGACAGTATCAAAAGCCATCGGCCTATCATGTTTGGCGATGTTGACAGCCTGCAAAGACAAAGGTGTCACTGAAGTCGAAAAGCTTCCTCTTGTTAAAGCCATTGAAATCTCCGTCTTAGACTTTAACGATAAGCTCTATTTTCCAGCAGTGGCTAATGCTGCTGAGAAAGCGCACCTAAGTTTCCGTGTCGCTGGTGAGATTTTTAAACTTGATGTCAAAGAAGGTGAACAAGTTAAAAAGGGTGATGTTCTTGCCGAGTTAGATCCAACAGATTATCAGTTGGACGTTGATAACGCTCAAGCT
>NZ_JBFRVX010001022.1:0-2202 GCF_041475345.1 Vibrio sp. 10N.222.48.A3
GAGAGCAGCCTCTTTGAACTGCATGAACTAACAGATCATGCTAATCATTTACTAAAGTACCTATCTAAAGCTCTAAATTCTGTCTTAGATTAATTCTGCATAAGCTTAATGCTGTCTTATTTTTTAAATTTTTGTTTCAACCCTCCTTATGAATAGGGCATCTCGTTAGGTGCTCTAGCCATCAAAAATCAGAATGCCAAACCCAAGCTAATTGTTAAAAATGATAATTATTATCAATATCAAATGAGAATGCTTTACATTTAAATATGCAACCGATAAAGTACGGTTGAAAATTCGTCAGGTCATTGAAAGGAAAATCATTTTTCAATTTATTCGTTGAGTGATTTAGGCCTTGTTCAATGTGACGTTTTTTAGTCGGAATTTTGGCTCATGTATTAAAGCAGTGGTCAATAAGGAGCTAAGGAAGTACAGCTGATACTCGTTTTGAGTTGTTGCGTTTTCAACCTTTGAATGTCTTCCCTAGTTTTCCTTATAAATGCCGTACATGAGCCCACCTAAAGTTAATGCTTAATCAAGGAGAATTTTAAATGACAGCATTACGCCCCGCGGCAGTGAATGAGCTAGGAAATAGCAAATTCAAGCTACGTACTTTATCTGCAATCATCATGGGACTTTGTGTCAGTGGTCAAGCTTTTGCAGCGACGAACAATAATAATGAAACTACCGCTAACGAAGAAAAAACTACTTTTGAAGTTACCGTGTATGGCGAGAAAATAGAACGTTCGATTTATGATACGGGCTCAAGCGTGCATGTGTATGATGAAGATCGTATTGCGACTACTCCAGGTGCATCTGAGGTCGATGACTTGCTGCAGCTAACACCGAACATTGTAGATTCAGGTCAGGGTAATAACCTACCATCGATTCGTGGTGTTGATGGGTCAGGTCCTTCATTCGGTGGTCTTGCAGCCTTTGGTGGCTCTGTGCCAAGATTGAATCTTTCAATTGATGGACGCTCACTCAGCTATTCTGAAGTCGCGTTCGGTCCTCGCTCTTTATGGGATATGCAGCAAGCGGAAATTTATCTTGGACCGCAAAGCTATGTCCAAGGTCGAAATGCTTCTGCGGGTGCTATCGTTTTAAAATCCAATGATCCGACTTACGATTTTGAGAGCAAAGTTAAGGCTGCTATTGGTCAGCAAGACTATTCTCAAACCGCTGCGGTAATCTCAGCGCCAATACTTGAAGATCAACTGGCCTTCAGGTTGAGTGTTGATCAACAAAAACGCAGTAGTTATGCAGACCTTACTGCCTATGAACCTGTCGGTGACCCTAATCGAATTGAGATGACGACAGCTCGCGGTAAATTTTTACTAGAGCCAGCAGGCCTTCCTGGATTCAAAACCACGTTAACGATTGCCCATATGGATACCGTTGGACCTCAATCTGAATCTCAACAGACAAAGATCAATAGAGCTGTTTACGAAACTCAGTCAACAAGCGGCATTTGGGATGTATCTTATGACATCTCAGATACGTTAGTGTTCGAAAATAATTTGATCTACACCGATCGCACCTACGATCGAATCACTGATCCTGCGGGCAGAAAGCAGGATTTCAAATCGAAAGGTAATGAGTTCCAAATAGAGCCTTTGGTTCGATTTGATTCCCTTAGCGAAGATCTTTCTGGTTTGTTTGGTTTACGCTACTTCAAATCTGAAGATGATGATGTATTTGAACAGACTGGGTCATCTATACCAATGGAAGGCAAAAACCGTGCTATGTCGGCATTCGCTGAAGTGACGTACTTGGTGATGCCGAGCATCGAAGTTGTAGCGGCAGGGCGATTCGAACGCGAAAGCAAAAAACGCTATGTTGCCCCGGGTCGCTTCGGCTTAGATTATGATGAAACATCAAATGTATTCCTTCCTAAGCTTGAAGTTGCCTATAAGCCTGAATCAGATCAAACCGTGGGTATCCGAGCAGCTAAGGGCTTTAACTCTGGAGGTGGCGGTGTTGGCTTCAATAACAAAACGTGGGCATTTTCTTCATATACGTATGAAGACGAATACGTTTGGAACTATGAATTCTTCACTCGCCATAGTCTGCTAGATAATGAACTTGAGTTAACAACTAACGTCTTCTACAACGACTATGATAATTTCCAAGTACTGGAGACTTCATCAAAAGGTGATGTGAAAGTTGATAATGTTGATGAAGCATATACTTACGGTGCAGAAC
>NZ_JBFRVX010001023.1:0-3785 GCF_041475345.1 Vibrio sp. 10N.222.48.A3
GTTCAGAGTCATCTATATCTATTGGCACAGAGGAATTATTATCAATTATATAAATTTTCGAAACTTGTAGCTTCAATTTGTCGACTAATAACTTAAGTTCTTCTTGGACGGGATTGAACGTAATAATTATCGCAGAAACTTCTTTTTTGTTTTCAAGCATAAATTTATCATCATTTAATTTTAAACACTGATTATAACCACAACTAATAACAACCGAAAAATAAAATGACGACAATTTCTCAATTAAGGAGTGGGTTAAAAATTATATAATTCAACCCAACCAGATCATTTATTATTAAAGGTATGATTTGTATATTCCATCAAGATTATCTACTTGATCACTAAAATATGCGATTGAATCTTTAGGCAAGTCAACATCATCTCCAAGCTTCAGCTTCTCATAATGGGTGATAACATTATTTATTGCATTCTCTAACTTCTTTGAATCAGAAGAAAATGGAATAACATTCCCATTTTCTCCTTCAATAATACACTCTGTAACACCACCGGAATCAGTAGTAATAACCCAAACATTTCTAGCAATAGCCTCCCTGACGGTAAGACCAAAGCTTTCTTTACATCTTGAGGGGAATAACAACACATCGATAGATTCAAAAAAATCATCAATATTATTTTGGTTATACCCAGGAACTATAGTGCAGTTATTTATGCTAGATACAACATGATCCGGATAAGACTTATGTCCTAAATTTATCATATTATCAACTATTTTCAAAAAAGCTTTAGAATTATTAACATTAGAGAAAGCTTTTAATACCAAGTCGCTGCCTTTAATAGGAGTATTTCCGCCGACATAACCAAAAGTTATACTACCGTCAAATTTTTTAACTATTGATGCTTTAGGCATAAGAATACCATTTCTATCAACGGTTAAAGGCTTAGGGTGCATATTATTGAGATCATGAAGCTCTGCAGTATAACTACTCGGAGCTAAAACTTCACATGCATTTTTGAGATAGTGCCTGAGTTCAGCATCTCGAAGTGAAGGCGTTTTTTGATTATCTGTACAGTTCTTACACTTGCTTAAATCAATTTTATCTTGACCACAGAACTCACCTTTTGAATCGATCATAAACTGCTTATAACATAACCACCAAGCATCATGAACAGTAACAATATAGTTTATATTTTTATCAATGCAACTTTGAAGAGCACCGATTCCCAGTCCTTGCAAGCAATGTGCATGAGCCAGATCAGGCTTAACCACCTCTAATATTTTTGCTACTGGCTTTACAATTGATTTGTTATTGTAAAGTTCCATATCCTCATTTGGTACAGGTACACCGAATACAGTTACACCTTCTACCTCATAACGAACAGGCTCGTAAGCTCGTAAAGCATCATCAACAGGAAGAGTAGTAACCACATACACTTCATAGCCTTTATGTTTTTGTAAAAGCTTATTTATTTGCTCTGTGACAATCGTAGCACCACCAAAAGACCTTGGAGAATAAAAAACGTTGAATACAACTATTCTTGGTTTGGTCTTAATACAACTATAGTCTCTTACAATTGGCATTAACTGAGTGTTTGCTATCGATTCTGTATTATAGCGGGCCAAGACTGTAGTATTTGCATTAATCGCCATGTCTTGTCGCGTTTGCTCACAACAAACAAGCTTTGTCAGCTTGTCAAACCACTCAACCTGATCACTAGCTATATAACCATTTACCCCATCGTCGATGACATCGATAAAGGCACTCAAAGGAGACGATACTGAAGGAAGTTTTACTATAGATGCTTCGATATATTTAATATTACTTTTAGCTTCATTAAATATATATTTCTCTAAGGGTGCAATACTGATATCGCACTCAGATAGCAAGCGTAAATACTCAGAGTAGCTACAAAGTTCAAAGCGTTCTACTTGAGCATCAAGGCCATCAAAGCTGGATGGTAGCTCCAGTAAACCTATGATTCTAAAAATTACCTGAGAGTTTTCTCTCAGTACTTTCGCAATAGACGAAGCGGCTTCTTCGAAATCAATATTATGAGTTGATGTGCCTGACCCATATACTATCCTAATCTTATTATCTATTTTCTGTTTCTTTTCCGAACTCTTTAATATCTCATTAGCTAGCTGAAGAGTTTCTGAATCTAAGCAATTTTCAAGTATGAAAACATTTTCAACTCCTTCAGCATTCATAGACTCAGCTAAACCAGAGGTCGAAGCAATTGCCATATCACACGCAAGAAGTGCTTGCTTATAAGAATTAGCGCCTTCCAAAACTTGAGTTCTAACTTCACTCGAGAGATCACTAACAGTTTTACTTTCTGCTAGTATAGCTTCGTTAAAGATAAGGTCATCGACTTCCCAAAAAGTTTTTACATTGAGGCGTTTACACTCTTCAATCAAAGCCAATACAGTATCAGTGCTCGGAACCCGATAAAAAATAACTACTGACGAATGGGATATACTCGTTCTCGACTGATAGTAATCAGTCCAAGAAACCACTTCGCACTTAAAACCTAGTAGCTCCAGCATTTCCTTTTTCTGTGTAACTCTGTATTTAGTACACTGTTGTATACTTAACTCAGCTATGATTGTCACGGAGTTTAGACAAACTTCATGAGCTAATACTGAAGGCTTGTTGATAAAGTCTCTCTCAGTCAAACTATGGACATGTCCTCTCGCTGAATTATTTAAAGCTGTATGTACGAGGGTGCGTAGCCCGCCTGACTTAAAGACTTGAAAAGCATATTTTAGGGTATTTCTAAGACCTTTCTGACGGATAATGCGTGGTAGATAAAGAACGAGACTCTTTGCTCTCTTCAGTTTAATTAATACACTTATAATTGGCTGTACAGCTCTCCAAGTAGTAGAGTTTTCAATAGCACTTAAACGGTTAACCGTGCTATCAAGAGCATTGACTTGCTCTTCTAACAATTCAACCTTATGATTTAACGAGCTATTTTTACCTGTCAAAATACTGACTTCATCTAAAACTTTGCTTCTGAAGAAGTCAGATCTTGAGTATAAGTCAAAAAATTTACTGTAGTTATCAGAAGGGAAATTAATATTAGCGCCAATACGAGTATAGAACTCATCGAGTATTGCCTTAGCCGATGCAAATTTACCGATGCTAATTAGATAATCATGTAATTTATGATATTTAGAGGAGTCAGAACACTTAGAACATACGACAGATGACAATACTTCTAGGTCAAAATCTAAAAATCGACGTTCAACGCGAAACTGTTCATACTCACTTCGGAAAAACTTTGAGTCGTTGATAGCCAAACTCAAATTCTCACCGTCTCCTCTCACCCGATACGCAGACAATTTATGGTTAAGTAATGTAATATCTTCAGTAGAAGATAACCTTAACCACATGTCATAGTCTTGAAGTTGAAGTAACCTTTCATCGAAATAACCATACTCCTCAAAGATGCCTCTATGTAACATCGCTGAAGTCGCACACAACATATTTCCACAATCAATGAAATGTTTTTTTATCTCTAAACTATTAAAATCCTTATTAAATATTTTAGATAATTCGTGACCACATATATTTTTTTCATCATCAATTGTGTCGACCCAAGTGAAAGAAAAACGAGCCCCACTCTCAAGCATCAACTTCAATTGCATTGCTAGTTTGTTATTGTAATAAAGGTCATCACCTGAAAGTAAAGTAATATAAACCCCCTTTGCAGATCTAATTGCCAAGTTAGATGCATGTGAAGGGAAGGTATTATTATCCAGAGCAATTAATTTAATTTTATTGCTTTCAGATTCATAATTTCTTACTATTTCAACAGTACCA
>NZ_JBFRVX010001024.1:0-4118 GCF_041475345.1 Vibrio sp. 10N.222.48.A3
ATACTAGCTCCAAAGATTCACTGGAAAGACTTAAGAGTGACGAGATTGATTTTGTTATTCACTTTGAAGCTGAAAACCTGCCCGCCGAGATCATTGCTGTGCCTCTCGTGACCCTAAAATTTGTATTGGCAGTAAGAGTCGACCATCCTTTTAAAGAGGATGTAGCACAGATTGATGATTTGTTGTCCTTTCCATTTGCGCATGTTGACCTTGCTTACTTCGATCAAAACAAACACTCGCGATTGGAAGAAGAAGTTTTAAGCCAAGGTAAATCGATTAATATGGCGCTTCGAACGACGTCAGTTGTTGGGTTAATAGAAACGATTAAGCATTCCAACATGATCGCACCCTGCATGCCTCCGGTGATCGAACAGCACAAGGGAGTATTGCGCTCGATTGTGATTGAAGGATTAGAAGAAGATGCAGAGAAAATGGAGGTATTTGCCTATCTTCATAAGAAAAACCAACATTCTGCCAAATACAAGTGGTTACTGGATTTGATCGAAACAGCGATGATTGAGGCCAACCATCAGTGAGTTCTAATCGTTTTTTTTCATTGATTCACTTAACCGTAGTCAGCTATTCATTTTCTGTTTCTTTAGAAGCGTTTGGCGCCCAGCCTTTCTCTAGCCAGTTGTCCAGTAGGTGTTGCAGTGCGTTCAAAGAGGTTGGCTTCTCTAGGCGACCGTCCATCAGTTTTCTGATCATGTCTAGCTCTCGTTGTCCTGATTCACCAGACAAAGCAATAATTGGTGTTTGAGGTGAGCGCGCCTTGATGATCTGGCTTGCGTCAAAGCCATTCATTATCGGCATTTGTACATCCATTAAGATCAAATCAACTTTGTGTGATCTGAACAGCTCGACAGCATTTTCCCCGTTTTTAGCTTGCAAGCTATTTACGCCAAGTCGGCTCAGGTACATCTGAACAAGCGTGCGTTGCACTTCTTTGTCATCAACAATAAGTACCGTCGGTGCAAGATGGCTTGATGCTGGTTGATTTTCTGCTTGCGTGCGTTCTGTTTGCTTACTTTCTGTTAGCGTACTTGCCGGTTCAGGTTCTATATCACCGCTTGGAGTTTGGCTCTCTGGTTTTACATCAGCTTCGGCTTTATCTTCCGTCGATTGGTTGTGTTTCCAACCGTTGAAATAAGGCGTACGCAGCGTCTCCGCTTTTGGAGCATTGGGTACAATAGGGAAGTACAGGTGAAACTCAGTAAATTCACCAAGTTTGGAATGGCATTCCACTCTGCCACCAAATGAGCGCATCACTCGTTGGCAATAACCCAGTCCTAAGCCGCTACCACCGCTTTTTTGGAAAGAGAAAAAGTCATCAAAGACCTTATGAACAATGGCTTCGTCAATGCCGGGGCCGGTATCACGAAATGTGAGAACGTTCTCGTAAGATCCTGTTTTGGTGCTGATCTCAATTTGGCTGTCTGGGTAAGAATCAAAGTAATAGATTGCATTGCGTATCAGATTGAAAATGACGAAGTTGAATAGAGTTTCATTTAGTTTTGCCACAAAATCAGCGTGTTGTGGTAAACGAATTCGCTCAATGATCTTCTCGTTCTCAAAGCCATAGTGGCTGACGGCTTGGTCCACGGCCTTGTGGATAGATGTCATGGTGATTGGTCCATGCTCAGGCGAGCTGTCACTGACTTCTCGTAAGATGATATCAATCAGTTGCCGCCCGCGTTGAATCGCTGCTTGGCCATTCTCAATGTCAGTCAAGATTTGTTGAGTTGGTGCTTGATTATCAATGTGCTGCTTTAACACCTCAAAATGCAGTTGCACTTGAGCGAGTGGGTTACGCATCTCATGAGCGATCGAGTTAGCAAGAGCACGACTTTGGCGAATTCGTCTATCGGCTTCGATGGTGCTTTGTACACGCGTTAACAAGGTTTGCAGTGCAGAGATTTCTTCATTAGAGAACATACGATTGTTGCTTTTGTGCGATGATACTAGCAAGTGTGTGACTGATTTTTTGTGTCCGAATAGTGGCATTACCAACGCGGTGTTGTTCGAACTCATCTTGTCATAAAGTGCTTTTAGCGACCGTTTAGCGAGCGCAGTATCATCTAGCTCTTCAGAAAGCTCATCGAACACTAGAACGGACTCTTTGCTAGATAGGTAATCTTCGTAGAAGGTTTCGTTGTAATTACTGTTAACTAGTCGAAGCTTATCTTCTGGGATTTGCAGTTGGCGACCTAAACGACGCATGGCATCGTCAATCGACAACTTAAAGCCTTCTTCTAATGCGAGTATCTGTTGTACCGGTGTCTTTTTGTTTCTATAGACAAGCAATGAGGAGTAAGGACTTACACGTTTGTAGATTGGACTCCATGTAATGCCGATAATCGCGCAGATGGGTATCGCTAATAGCCATTGGTTACCGTCAGTTAGGGGAATAAATACCGTACAAAAAGGTATCACTAAAATTGCACACACCAGCAGCACATTAAGGCTTATGTATGTAAGGTATTTAAAACTGTAGAAGCGAGAGGTCAGCAGAGCATAGCCTACAAACAACATCTCACTGAGCGACAACGCTGGGGGGAGCCAAGTGAGCGAGAAATCACGTAGGAAATAGGCAACGCCAATGTGAATCGTTGCTGTAGATAGCATGAATACCAAGATGCCTGTAATCATGTAGTTGGTTTTGGCTAATGTTAGTTTGCTGCTATTGGCACGCATGGTCACTAGATTAGTCAGTGTAAGGGCAATCAAGCTGATAACCCCAATGAAAAAGTAGGGTGTATGCGGGCCAAACTCGATCACGAATTGGCTTGGAGCCGTAATGGTGACATCTTCTACCGTTAATCCTGGGGTCAAATTGATATAGAAAGAGTAGCCCGTTATGCTCGCGAGAATGGTTTTTTGCCACCTATGGATTTTACCACTGCGGTTTTCGGCTGCGAGCTGACACGAGAAGTAATACGCAAAGGCAAAAGCAAGGAAAGAGCTGAGGTTGGCCAACTTTGCTGCAAATATGGCTGCTGTGGTGCCAAGTCCTGGCAACAAGCCGGTGTGGAAGTAGGCATTACTGCTGATCCACGTAATGATACAGATGGAATATGCGATGTAAGGTACATGGTGTGTCCCCACTATCGCTTCGTTCTTTTGTTTAAGGCGATAACAATAGTAGAACAGCCACATTACAACAACAGCGACCGTTGCAAGCAGAGTGATGGCTTTAGCATAGAATATCGCCTCTAGCCCAAGATCAAACGTCTTCATATTATTTGCCACGCTGTATTTTTATTTTCACGGAGGCACCGTCTATAGTCTCGAAAGTTGACATGATTGAATGCCTTCAACATCAGTTCAATATTCCATAACCCGCGGTAAGTCAGTAAGTTCGTTTCGTTCAAGTCACAAGACCCTAGCGGCAAGTATGCTTGTGGTTCGATAGCCTTGTAAAAATCGAGTATCAAAGGTTGATCTATAATGGTGAAACCAATCTTATAGCCCGCTTGATGTAACAAGTTGAGCATCTCTTTTTGTGCAAGATAAAGGAAGTAGACTTTTTGTTGAATATTTCCACTCACGGTTAGGCGTAGAATTTCACATACAGCTTGCATTTCGGCTAATTGTAATTGGAACTTATTATCGAACTCTGGAATAGAGTCACACTTTGATAGGGCCGGCGGAGTAAAAATATGTAGCTCTGCCAGTCCCTCATAGCCACGTCTGGATAAACTGTACTTCCATTTGTCGTTACAGAAAGGGGGGGCGTAGCTTAGCCAAGTTTCATATTTTGACCAATCTTGAATTAGGGCTGAAGAGACTAGGGTTGGAAAGGCTTCATCTGTTGGGTGTTTGAGTAGAATAAAGTGCTTACCTGTTTGTGATAAGTGGAGTAAAGGTAGCATCTCATACCACTTCTCACCTTTAATAAAAACCTCAAGGTTGCTTAAAGCAATAGCATCGCTGATTGGTAGTCCTTGAGGGCGAGTTGGCGTTTGTACTATGAGTTGACTATTTTCTATTTGGTCAATGATCACACCATAGTAAGCACTATCTTTAATGGGTAGATCCATAGGATAAAGGGCATGGGTGCTTAATGGTAATTTTGCTTTGATTGCGGAAATTTCACATTCACACCAAAAGTCCAACCA
>NZ_JBFRVX010001025.1:0-4788 GCF_041475345.1 Vibrio sp. 10N.222.48.A3
CAACTACGCTGATCAATAGGTAGACAATCGTGATCATAATTGCTTGCTGCTGAGCGACTTCTAGCGCTGCGAATACGACGCTTTTGTCTAATCCAACAAGTAGGTACCACTCTTTGTCACCATAGCTAACCGCATGGCTGAACATCACTTTCTCAACGCTGTTGATACTATAATTAACGATTGTGCTTTCTGAATTTTGTGCTTTTTTTGCAACGTCTTTCAAAGAAGCGTAATCCGTTAATTTAGTGCCCACTTTAACCACACTGGATGTGCTAGCCAGCACCGTCATGTCATTGGTCATCATCATCGAAATAGCACCGTTGAGGTCGATTTCAGAGACAGTGTCACTTAAAACATCGAGTGGAATGTCTGCCAATACCACACCGTTACCAACATCTTTACCAATGCTCACCATTAAGGTACCTGTTGTGGAGTCTGTATATGGGTCTGTATATACAAGGCTTCCTGAACGCTTACCTTCTTTGTACCAAGCTTTACTGCGAGGGTCGTAGCTTGATGGGCTTTTGTGATTATCCCAGCCCGGGTAATCGAATGAGGCATAAGCATCGCCATTGTCAAAACCTATCATCAAGTTCGCGACATCAGCACCTAATGAGCCCACGCGCATTCGCTCGGCGTGTCTATCTTGATAATTATGTTGACGATAATCAGCAGCTACTTTTGCTACTGCTTGTGTTTTTGCTTCTAGGTAAGTCTCAACCTTATTCCCTTCAATGCGAATACGGTCTTGTGTGCTCTGATAAATAGTGTCAGTGAGTGCTTCCTTCTTACTCTGATATGATAAATAGTTGGCTGAACCGACACTTATTGCGATTATTACTGATACTGCGACTAAAAGAACCTGCTTAAATCCAAGTTGTTTCATATGAATGTCCTTAATACTGAGCGTGCTCATCTGTCTGGCTAATGATTGTGCGAGTATATAGAGATATAGTGAATGCAACTACGCTCTCAATTGAACATTTAGTCTAATTTGAACAGTCTCAGCTCTGTATACAAAAAGCTCATGAAAAAATGGTTTATGCAGTAATGGTTCATTGATGCTGAATGAGAGGGAATCGTGACCGCCAGATAGAGATGTTTACGACAGTGTGGTACTGACTTTAAAGCTTAAATAAGGCGCCGCATTAGGGTATTTGAGCATAATGGATAACGTCACTAGTCAGTCATATGCGCTTGCTTATTGAGATGAGTGAGCTGTCATCAAAATAGTTACAAAACGTAAGCAACCTTCAGTACTTACGTTATCTCTATACTAACCAGCTAAGCCCTGCCAAATGGCAGTAAAGCCACTGATAGAACATAACAGTAAAGAACCAATTCGTATCTTCTCTTTAGGAATGCTTTGCGTGGTCATTAACGCCACTTTGTAACCCAACCAAGCAGCAGGCAGCAAAGGTATGGTGATGATCAAATGGTGCATAGTGAAGAAGCCAATTGGGATCTGAACAATCAACGAAATGATTGAACTAAAGACAAAAAAGGCAGACAAGTTGCCACGCAGCTGATTGGCATCTTGGTGTTGGAGTAGCAGTGCCATAGGTGGACCACCAATACCTGAACTGGTGCCAAAAAATCCTGAGAAGAATCCCGCGATGCCCATTTTGGCAGGCGTCGGCTCTAACCTAAATGGAAGCAAGCTGACAATCACTGCAAATACCACTAATAAACCTAACCAAAGTGACAACACGCTCGTTGAAACCATCACCAACAAGGCACCGCCTGCTAGTGAGCCTGGAATGCGTCCTAGTAATGCGATTTTTAATCCGCCAATAGAAATGTTTGCACGGTGTTTAAAGGCGTTGAATAACGAGATGAACAGGCCAACTAAACAGATAGGCGCAGGTACATAGTCGGGCGAGACTAAAAACAACAACGGGGCAGCCACAATAGCCAAGCCAAAGCCGATTGCTGTTTGTACAAACGAGCCGACAAAAATGAGTGCCATCGCGATAAGGGCGGTCTGATCTAGGTATTCCATAAGCCTGCGAATTAGTTTTAAAGGAGCGAGTGGATACTATAAATTAAAACGAAAAGAATAGTCTTATTATTCAGTGAGGCTTATGCAAGTTTCGTTAGTTATCATTTCGATAATAACGACTAACAAAAAAGCGAGTGAGCATATCAGGATACTTCCTTTCAATACTCACTCGCTTTATTGGAACGACTTGTTGTTTACGCTAGTGGGGGAGTCAGTGTTAAACGTTAAGCCATTGCCAATTTCAGTCGCTCAATCGGCTTGTCATTGATTGGTAAATGGATAAGCGCTGCCGCAAATGCAAGTACCACGGTTGACCACCAGATTGGCTCGTAAGAACCGTAGTAATCGTAAATACGACCGCCAACCCAAGCGCCTAAGAAGCTACCCACTTGGTGAGTAAAGAACACCAAACCGTACAACGTCGACAGGTAACGAGCACCGAAGATCTGACGAACTAAGCCAGAAGTTAGCGGAACCGTACCCAACCAACAAAAACCAATCGCTGCACCGAAGATAGCCGCGGTTGACTCAGTAACAGGCAAAGTGACAAAAGCTCCGATAACCACAGTACGTACTAAGTACAGTGCCGACATTACATGACGCTTGCTGAACTTATCGCCCATCACACCCCAGAAGTAAGATCCGAAGATGTTGAAGATACCCACATAAGCCAGTGCCATTGCTGCGCTGCTCGCGGGTAGGTTTTTGTCGGCTAAGTAACTCGGTAAGTGCGTCGCAATGAACATCACGTGGAAACCACACACGAAGAAGCCTGCGTGAATTAACCAATAACTTTTGTTCGCAAATGCTTCAGACAGCGCTTCTTTTAGTGTCTGAGTGTCTTCTACTTGCTTATTGGTTGCCGACTTCGGCGCTCGCATAAACAGGGCAAAAGAGATCATGAAACAACAAAGTACGCCAAAGACTTGCATTGCACTCTGCCAGTCAAATTCGTTCAACATGTATTGCGCGCCCGGAATTACCGCGAACATACCAAATGAACCTGCTGCTGTGGTTAAACCAAATGCCTTCGCTGCGTGCTCTGCAGGTACTACGTTTGCTACCGCGCCTAGCACGATCACATAGCTCGTCGCACTCAATCCAAGGCCAACTAATGCGCCTAATGAAACGTAAAGCATGCTTGATTCGGTAGAAATAGAGGTAAGAAGTAAACCCAAACCGTAAGCACATGCGCCAGCAATAATGATGCGTCTTGCTCCCCATTTGTCAGCAGCCATACCAACAAAAGGTTGGAACACGCCAAACAATAGGTTTTGTAGCGCAATCGCGAAGCTGAAAAACTCTCGACCCGTGCCGAAATGCTCTGAAATTGGCATCATGAAAATGCCGAATGATTGTCTGATCCCTAGACTGATAATAAGTGTGCCGATCCCAAGCCATACCAGTAAAGGAAAACGGAAAATGCTCATTCTAATACTCTTAAATTAATGGTGGTGATGTGAGTGGTCTTGCGCTGACATGTGTTGGTCAGTCATTTTATTGTGGTGTTCGTGCCCGGAATGCTCATGCGCTGACTGCTGGTGGCATCCACTGCTAACGGCATGCTGAGCCAAGAGATCGATCAATGGCTGATTGTGATGCACAATTACCAAACTAATGACAAGGAATAGCGTCATTCTGGCGAGTTGGGCAAAAAGAGATTGTGAAAACATAAGGTGTTTACATGCGCTCAATGTTGTAAGAAGTCGCGCATCATAATGACGAGTAGGGTATGTATCAAATGACCTTTTGTGATTTAGTCTATGCGTTTTATGCATAGATTTAAGCATCGCTGGAGTTGGAATGAAACGTAGCTAATAAATAGGAAAACACGAAGCTCGCTGATTATGTGGTAGAAGCGGAGAATTTAGGATGGATATTTAATTTTTTAGATATAACTGCTTGTTTTAGTGAAGTATTTTAAAGCCTGTAAAAGCTAGTATACAAATTAATCACTCAGTAACACTGCGCATTTACTCGACTTATCTGTTAAACATCGTAAATTTGTACTTCAATCGTTTCAACGGGACTGAAACGCGATGTTAAAAGATTCAGGGAGAGTCATTCACATGGATAAAGATCATAACCTTCGCGAAAACTTACTGGCACTGATCTTAGGTAGCGCGCTAGTGTCACTCGGCGTTATCTTTTTCAATCAAGTCGGTTTGCTCACCGGAGGCACGGCTGGTCTAGCGATCTTCATTACCAAAGTGACAGATTTGAGCTTTGGCCAAGTGTTCTTCGCACTTAACTTACCTTTCTATATTTTGTCGGTTGCTCGTATGGGCTGGCGCTTCACCATCAATACGTTTATCGCGGTTTCGATTGTTTCGTTCGCCGTGGATCACTTGTATCACGTGATTCAAATTGCCGAAATTCATGCATTGTATGCAGCTTTACTTGGTGGTGGCTTGATTGGTACCGGCATGTTGGTGATCTTCCGTCATAAAATGAGCTTAGGTGGCTTCAACATTCTGGCGCTGTTCTTACAAGAACGTTTTGGGATTCGTGCGGGTAAGGTTCAGATGGCACTAGATTGTACGATTGTTGTGCTTTCACTGTTTATCGTTGATGTGTCGCTGGTTCTTCTGTCTGTACTGGGTGCGATAGTCACCAACTTGATTTTGGCGATGAACCATAAACCGGGACGCTATCAACCGGTCGTAAAAGCGGAAGCGGCGTAGTTCGGTACGATCAAGCACTAGGTTCGCTTAAGTACTCGATTCGCATAAACAAAGCGTGATTTGCAGATTATGAAAACAACAAAGCCAGCATCAACTGCTGGC
>NZ_JBFRVX010001026.1:0-2154 GCF_041475345.1 Vibrio sp. 10N.222.48.A3
ATTCGCTAAAGTAGGAAGAGAGTTCGTTGCAGCTGAAGGCGCAACTTTACCCATGGCTTCGAAAAAATATCGATATTTCAATTCACTGACAGTCATCATTTCTATCCCAAGTTAGAAAGTCACTATCCTTGTTTCGAAATCTAGCTTGCTAGATCTATCTTCACTCCGTGTGCTGATTTATGGGAGTAGAATAAAGATCAGGGTGTTGGTTTGCAGTGCAAATATCGCCAATGCTCATACTATTTACGCCAACTGGATTGTCGGGTTATGTGTAGGTAAGCGTTATTACTACACAAAAAAGTAGCCATCGTCGTTCTGAATAGAATGATAAAGAAACAAACAACATTAAGACGTTGTTAAAGTTGACGTTTTAAGGATAAAACCTTTCATGAAAATGACGGAAGAAAGCGTAGTTTATGGAAATATTGCGGGCTCATACCGAATGGTAGCCTTGACTGAGCTGTGACTATACTCAGCACAATATTACTAACCAACAACAACGAAAATAGAGAAACATGCAGAGATTAGCGTTCCCAAATCACATGAAAAAACGACATATCATCTTTACCGCTCTTATTCTTATGATATTAGCTGGATGCACCTCAACGTCGGCTGTCGGCAGTTCTAAAACAAAGGACTATGCCAAGTCACATGCTCTTGTGGGTAAAGCTTCTTGGTATGGCGATAAATTCCATGGAAAACTCACAGCAAGTGGTGAGACATACAACATGAATGCCTACACAGCGGCTCATAAAACCTTGCCCTTTGGGACGATCGTGAGAGTGACCAATACAGACAATGGCAAGTCGGTCGATGTGAAAATTAACGATCGAGGCCCTTACGTAAAAGGCCGAGTTATCGACCTTTCTCACAAGGCATTTGCACAAATAGGTAACGTTAAGCAAGGCACTGTGCCTGTCAAAATTGAGATTGTTGATGACAGTAATACCTTTAGGTATAAGCACTAACCAACTTCAAGTATTCCTTTGAATTGTCAACCACTACTATAAACGGTGCTAAGAGCTAGGCCGGTACTGGTTAGTAATCAAAAGTGAAATTGTATTCGTTAAGCAGGCTCACATCTTACTAAACTTGTGAGACATAAAATGGCCGACGGTTAAGTTGGGAATATAGAATTGAGTCGCTCCGCCAGGTAGGCCTTGCGAATTACCTCTCATTTCAAGAGCTGTATTTCTTTTGGATTGTGAGCCTGCATCAATACGGTCCATCCCTTTAAAACCGCCAAACCAAGCATAAACCGGAGATTTTAGTCTCATCTCCAATAAGTAATCCAATGAACTCCAGTTCTCTTTGATAACTGAGGTCAAACGTCCCCATTCTCTAAGAGATACGCCATTACGCTGCGCAATTTTTTTCTTTTGTTCTAGTCCTGCATCATGTTGGAAAGGGTCGGTTGGTGACCACCATGGTGACAGTGTGGTCTCGTCTGTAATTTCGCCTCGCCCTAAAGTTGGATAACCATTAAATTTATATATCGATGTCCCAGCTGGAAGGAGTTCTCTAGTGGGTTGGCCATATTGTAATTGAAAGGCATCTCTTACAAATGTTCCAGGGCCAGTTGGTATAGAGCCAACAATACTCCAGTCTAAATTATGATTTAGTATCACTTTAATACTCCTGCGTGATTCAATATAAATAGTTGAATTTGCGAATCGAATAACTGTCTGAAAAATAGCTATTATTATTTATTTACAATATCATCACCAAGTATTACCTGGCAATATCACTCAGTGTTCATATATGTTCGGTTTTAATGTATTTGACAAGTGCGCAGGAGGCATGAGTTGATTCGCTATGTCTATATTTCCCCGTCGAAAATCTACATATAGGGTGAGGATGATTAGGGGCAAAAATAAGTGAACTTAGGTGAATTAAGGAGATTAAAAAATCGGCTTTCAATGCTGAACCAACAAGTGACATGCTGACTTTGGAGGGCGTCACTTCTCGTAAGCGCCAGATTGGCCCTGCAGTGCAAAAGGCAATTGAGAGCTTGTAAGTAGAAAGAGATTTTTGGGAGAGGGATTGGTATAGATCCCCCCCCCTTCTTGTTGATAAGCTAATTAACTTGGACTTTAGGACTAAATTCACCAGTGTTTTCGTTGGCAAAATACTAATACTCGCATTGTATAAATA
>NZ_JBFRVX010001027.1:0-2559 GCF_041475345.1 Vibrio sp. 10N.222.48.A3
GGCAGTTGGTGAAAGTAGTATTGAAAGGTCGTCATAGGTAATTTCTTCTTTAAGTGTTGTATAGCGAGATTATGCGCGTTTTATAGCAAAATACTATCTCAATCAACACCAAAAATTGATTCGCTCTGATTATTTTAACCAGATGCACAGCAAGCCATACTGACAACTTTAATCATCGGCTATTTGCTTAAATCGCCACACACATCGGCGTATTGGATATAGGGTCACGAAATACGCTCACTTTGAGATCAAAAACATCATTCAGCAATGTCTCGGTCATCACCTCATCGGGGGTGCCTTCAGCCACTAAACCTCCTCTTTCTAAAACGATCAAATGATCGCAGTAACGGCTCGCTTGGTTCAGATCATGGAGCACAACCACCACCGTTTTTCCCTTGTCATTCATCTGCTGCATCAAGTTCATTAATTCAACTTGGTGAGACATATCAAGATAAGTGGTCGGTTCATCCAACATCACGACATCTGTGTCTTGCGCTATTATCATCGCTATCCATGCTCTTTGACGCTGCCCACCCGACAGTGACTCAATCGGTTTATCAGCAAACTCAAGTACGCCAGTATCACGCATTGCTTGTTCGACAATCGCTTGGTCTTCTTGCCCTAACTTTCCCCAATGGGACACATAAGGAGAGCGGCCATATTCAACCAATTTTCTGACCGAGATGCCTTCGGGGCTGACCAATATTTGCGGCAGAAGCGACAACGAACGCGCGAGCACTTTATCGCCATAGCTCGACAACGGTCTGTCTTCAAATAACACCTCTCCAGTCACCGGCTTATTGATCCTGACTAACGTCTTTAACAAGGTAGATTTACCACATCCATTGGGTCCAATTAAGGCAGTAATTTTTCCCTTAGGGATGGACACCGAAAGGTTCGGTATGATCGTTTGTTTGCCGTACGCGACGGAAAGATTCTGCGTTTTTAGCATGGTTACCAACCTCGATAACGATAGAGAAGAAATATGAAATAAGGCGCGCCAATGACAGAAGTAAGTACCCCTGCAGGTAATTCAATCGGTGGTTGTAGACCTCTTGCCAAGCCGTCGGCACAAGTAACCAGAATCGCACCCACCAGAGCAGACGCCGGGATTAACAACTTATGATTATGCCCAAACAACAAGCGCGCTAAGTGAGGTGCTAATAAACCCACAAAACTGATCGTTCCAGCCACTGAAACGCTGACGCTGGCAAGCAACACTGCGGCCAATAGTGCAAGAGCTTGTATCTGTTTTGGCTTAGTACCCAATGTGGTGGCACTTTCCTCACCAAGCCCCATCACATCCAATCGCCAAGCAAGCCAAAATGCCATTGGCAACAACAAGAGCAATGCTCCCCAAATAAAGGGAACTTGCTGCCAGTTTCGTCCCCAGAGGCTGCCGGTTAGCCATACCATCGCAGTGTTGATCTCGATGGGGTTAGTGACAAGCAAGAAGTCGATGCAACTCGCCAGAAACGCACTCACTGCAATACCAATCAAGGCCAACTTGGCGGGTGTTGGCCTTGACCACCATGCCAATAGCGCAATCAGCCCAGCAGCCAGTACCCCACCGAACATCGCTACGACAGGAAGCACACTGACTGGTGCATTGGGGAACCAAACTAAACTCGCTGTCGCAGCAAGCCCTGCCCCGGCGCTAATGCCCATAAGATCAGGCGATGCTAACGGGTTACGTATCACGCCTTGCACTAATACGCCAGATAGCCCCAACCCTGCGCCCACGCTTATCGCGAGTAACATACGTGGTAGTCGATACTGATGGATAACAAAGTCGTCACTGGAAAAGGCGACCAAATGTTCGATGACTTGAGGAATAGAAAGTGACGCTGCACCGACAAACAAGCCCGCAGATGCCACTAATATGAGAATCCCTGATAACAAAACTATCTTAGTGTGATGGTGCATTAAGATCTCCTCGTCGCAATCAAAATAAAACAAGGTGTCCCAAGTAGGGCTGTAATAACACCAACGGGCGTTTCAGTCGGGAAAGCAATCGATCGTGACAACGCATCTGACCAAGACACTAATGCTGCACCAGCCATTGCGGAGATAGGGATCAGTAGATGGTAATTGTGCCCAACTATGGGCCGAACCAAATGAGGAACCAACAATCCTACAAAGCCAATGGGACCAGCGATAGCGACACTGGCCCCCGCAAGTAACACGATAGCCAATCCACTCATGAGGCGAGTAAGCCGGATATTACTGCCCAACCCCACAGCCACTTCTTCACCAAGCGCCAATAAGTTGAGGTTACGAGCAAGGCTAACAGCCAACACCAAACCAATCACTGCTGGCGGCCAAAGCTGTTGCCACTGTCCCTCATCCACGCTAGACAATGAACCGGTAAGCCAATGCAGCACGCTATAAGCCATATCATCAGCTAGAATCAACGCTGCTCGAGTTAACCCAATCAATAAAGCAGTAATGGCGATACCCGCTAAAACCAAACGTAACGGATGAGAACGTTCGGAGAAGAAGCCACCGAGGAGCATCACAGCACCACCGCCTAGCAATGCACCAAGAACGGCATTAAGG
>NZ_JBFRVX010001028.1:0-200 GCF_041475345.1 Vibrio sp. 10N.222.48.A3
GGGTCTTTATCAAAGTCACTTGACGTCACTACGATGGTTTTAACGATGTCTTCGCTGCTCGTGTGGTTTAAATCGCGATTGGGTTCAAAACGCACTTCACCTTGAAGGGTGATGACTAACGTCCCTTCAGTGAAACCGAACCGCTGCTCACCAGTATCTGTTTGAACCAGTGTTCTAAGTTGTCCGTCATAAACAAACTG
>NZ_JBFRVX010001029.1:0-2813 GCF_041475345.1 Vibrio sp. 10N.222.48.A3
AGCAATCGCGTAAGCAATCATATTAATGTCGTAACCCCCCGTTGACTGGTTGTCACTGAATAATAAGATTCGGCCAATCATCACTAAGGCGATCGCAAGAGCTAAACAGATAGCAACTCTAAGCTCTTTCCATAGAACGTTGGCCCACTGGCGTTTCTTCAATTCCCCTGTGGCTAAGGCCCTAATGACCAAAGTCGCAGCTTGTGTTCCTGTGTTGCCACCCGCGGCAGCGATTACCGGCATATAGATCGCCAGAAGTACTAGCTGGCTAAGAATGTCTTCATACTGAGCAATGATAAGCCCAGAGACAATGCCCAGCAGTGCTAAGGCAATAATCCAACCGATACGCTGCCTAACATGGCTAAGCACTCCAGTTGAAAGGTAACCCTGTTGTGGTTCAACCTCTGAGTAGATCAGCCCTAATTGGTGAGCTAGATGTCGAGAGCGCTTCTCAAAGCCCTGCTCTTCTAGCTCACTAAGTAAAGTCTGAATCGTACTAAGAGAGCATTGCCCAAGCACTAACACCGCATCTTCAAGTGGCATTCGGTTTAAAAGGTTAATTTGTTGCTCACGTCCGTACTGTTGAAAAGCATTCGATACAGCTTGGATGTCTTGCTCTGAGTACAGAGCTTCAATAGATAAAAAAGTGTTGTTCATTACCGTCATGGCGAATCTCCCGATTGGCAAAGGTAACGACCATCAAAACAAGTAGCCTATAGAGAGTACCCCGAGAGTATAAAGCGGTGTACACCAAGAGCGTATAGCTATATACATCAAGAACATACAACTAAGCGCACCAAGAGCTTAAAGCACTGATGTGTCTACTTGTTAGAATCTAGAGTGTGGAAAAGAATGAGGGGGAAAACAAAGATACCCTACCCGAACGGCAGGATAATAGATCAATACCGAGACAGGTTATTCTTCTCCATTCAAACTAGGAGGATGGTCGGTATTGTTCATAAAAATCTCCAAAATTACTGTCAATATGACAGCGCGCATAGTGTAGCAATGCACGTTCAAAAACTTCGTCAACTTTGTGTCAATAAAAAAGGCATCCGTGGATGCCTTTTGTTCAATTATTGATGTGTGTTATTACTTAATAGTAATACGAGCAAACTTACGCTTACCTACTTGGTAAACTGCAGTACCTGCTTCAGGTACAAACTTGCTGTCTTCAATCTTCTCGCCTTCAAGCTTAGCAGCGCCTTGCTTGATCATACGCATCGCATCAGAAGTCGAGTTTACAAGACCCGCTTCTTTTAGAACGTTCGCAATCGGTAGGCCGGCTTCGAATTCAAATTCAGGCATTTCATCAGGAACTTGGTTCTTAGCAAAACGGTTAACGAACTCTTGCTCAGCCGCTTCAGCATCGGCTTCGCTGTGGAAACGAGCAATGATCTCTTTAGCAAGAAGTACTTTCACGTCACGAGGGTTTTTGCCCGCCTCAACGCCAGCTTTCAGTTCCGCAACTTCTTCAAGAGGACGGAAAGACAGTAGCTCGTAGTAGCTCCACATTAAATCGTCAGAGATAGACATAATCTTACCAAACATCTCGCTTGGTGCTTCGCTGATACCGATGTAGTTGTGCGCAGACTTAGACATCTTCTTAACGCCGTCTAGACCAACAAGTAGTGGCATCATCAGTACCGCTTGTGGTTTTTGACCTGCTGCTTTTTGCAGTTCACGACCCATAAGAAGGTTAAACTTCTGGTCAGTACCGCCAAGCTCAACATCGCTCTCTAGTGCAACAGAGTCGTGACCTTGAAGAAGTGGGTACATGAATTCGTGGATTGCGATCGGTTGACCACCAGCGTAACGCTTTTTAAAGTCATCACGCTCAAGCATACGAGCAACAGTTTGGTTAGAAGCAAGACGAATCATGCCTTCTGCACCAAGCTCAGATAACCACTCAGAGTTGAAACGAATTTGCGTTTTCGCAGGATCTAGAATCTTGAATACTTGCTCTTTGTAAGTTTCAGCATTCTTCAATACGTCTTCACGGCTTAGCGGTGGACGTGTTGAGTTCTTACCTGATGGATCACCAACCATTGCTGTGAAATCACCGATAAGGAACGTCACTTCATGACCAAGCTCTTGGAAAGCACGAAGCTTGTTAAAGATAACCGTATGGCCTAGGTGGATATCTGGAGCGGTTGGATCGGCACCCAGTTTAATGCGTAAAGGACGACCTTCTTTTAGTTTCGCAATCAGTTCGTCTTCTGGAATCAGTTCTTCTACGCCACGTTTGATCTCGGCTAGTGCAGCTTCAATACTCGCCATTCTTGTTCACTCCCACAGATTTGGCAAAAATATAATAATTAGACATCTTACTTGAATAGCGATGTATTTTGAAACCAGTTACACTATTCCGTCGTCTATTTTCATAATATTTACAGAACGAACCGGAACATGTTGTCTATTTTTGCACGCCTTCCCATTTTGCACCGGGCATTTATCGCATTTTTTAGTGCCGTAATTTTTATCGCTATTTTCTTACTCCCCGACGTCAACAGCTTACGTGACGATACGGGAGCTTTAGTCGTTGGAAAACACTACCCACTGACGATCAGTGCATCAGCACTTGTTAGCTCAAGTGACGCACCACCGACGGCAGTACTCAAATGGGAGAAATACACCGTTCGCTCTGGCGAAAGCACCTCTGTTTTATTTGAACGTATTGGCCTTTCATACCGTTTACTGATCACTCTACTCAATACCAACAACGATATTAAAAAGCAGCTGTCCAATCTAAGACCTGGCGACGTATTACAATTCGGCTTTGATGAAAACAACGACCTTATTCAGTTGAAGCG
>NZ_JBFRVX010001030.1:0-445 GCF_041475345.1 Vibrio sp. 10N.222.48.A3
ATCTCAATCGATTATCGGGGCCACTGCTTGATCGGTTCGATATGTCATTGGAGATCCCACTATTGCCCAAAGGGATGTTGGCTGAAGGTGGCGATCGTGGTGAAACGACTCAAGTGGTAAAGCAAAGAGTCAAACAAGCGCGCCAGTTGATGCTGTCTAGGAACCATAAATCGAATGCGCTGTTAGGCAGCCGAGAAATTGAAAAGTACTGCCCATTGAGGCGTGAGGATGCAGAATTTCTGGAAACGGCTCTGCATCGATTAGGTTTATCAATTCGTGCTTATCATCGCATTATTAAGGTAGCGCGAACCATTGCGGACCTAGAGGGTAATGAGCAGATTGAAAAGAAGCATTTATCAGAGGCACTTGGTTATCGAGCGATGGATCGACTCTTGAAACAACTCTCGGCTCAAGCTGTATAGTCATGCCAATCGTAGTAAACAAC
>NZ_JBFRVX010001031.1:0-1519 GCF_041475345.1 Vibrio sp. 10N.222.48.A3
CAGTTAATGTTAGTAAGCTTTTAGTTACTCAGAAAGATGTAGGCGAAACCCTAAACATCTAAAAAGAAAAGAAATAACTTTATTCGGCACAAAGACAGCATAACGACAACGGTGTGAAAGCTAGAGAAAAAAGGAAGAAAAGTGAAACTACAGGTACAAAAAAAGCCCCCTCAGGAGCTTTTTTATTGCGTGTTGATTATTGGCTCATATGAATCAATGATTTACCAATCAACCACTCTAATTCTTTACCACTAGCATCACCAAACTGAGTTTCAGTTAGCTTGTACAAGCGGTCGATACCGTTTGCCGCGAACTCATGTGCATTCTCAGCAGTAACGATATGATGGAAAAGTAAACGTAAGATCGCTAGGAACTCAGCATCTTCAAGTGCAGCAACCCAGCTAGCCGAAAATGCATCAAGGCCATTTTCAAAGTCAATGTGTTCCATGAACATCTTGAAAATACGACCGTCTAGAGCAGCAGTAAAATCCGTTTTCTTTGGAAAGTGATGACTTATACCTGTACGAGAAACGCCTGTTTGTTGACTCAACGTCGTGTATGACATTTTGTCGTAACCCAATCTCAATAACTGGTCTACAACGGCATCCATGATCTTCTGGATCGTGATTTCTGTATCTTCTTTACTACGCTTTGGCATATTCAGGTTCTTCTCTTTGTAAATCCATCTAACTCAACCGAATGAAGTCAGAATGAAAATCGTTATCAGCATTATGTGAGCAAGGTATTTTTTCGCAAGTATTTCCATTAAATACCCACAAATACTTTGTACGAACAATTTTACAGTGTTGCCTCTTTGGGCACTTTGTTTAATTATTCTTCGAAAATCACCTTACAATCCTAAGTCGATAAGTTTAAATAACTACTTAGAATATGAAATACCCAACGAAAAATTCATTGTATAAATAACTGTCAAGCGATAGATACTCTTATAAAATCAATCCTGGCGCAACTAAGTGAATGATATTCTGACAAATAAATAACGTACCTCTTCAGGAAAACGTGATATTAATCACATACATATTTATCGTCGCGAATATACATATTCATTAAATATCCTATCAAACAGCATAGCATACTAGTAAAAATTAGTTCAAAGATTTTGATTTTTGTAGATACAGTTCAAATTGCTCGCTAGAATAACCGCAGACTTTGTAAGAGGATTATTTATGAGCCAAGATATTGGTAACAATGATGTATGTGAGGCTTGCGGCTGCGCAGGTGAAATCGGGTTTATCATTAAAGAAGGCGACGATGTTGCCGAAGTAACGGTTTACGGTAACTCTAAAGCACTCATTGAAACTGAGTTTGCTAAGTACGTTGAGCTTGCTAAACAAGTGTCTAGCAACGTTGAGTTTGAAGCATCAGAACTGACAGAAGAAAGCACAGAATTAAATGCTCGCTTTAAGTTTGAAGTCAGCGCTGAGAAGATTATTTTCGAACTTAAGACTCGCTCTCTAGCTCGTTAATATAAGCACCAACACTCATACCAATGAAAGAC
>NZ_JBFRVX010001032.1:0-1164 GCF_041475345.1 Vibrio sp. 10N.222.48.A3
GTGCGTTACAGTGACATCGATCTTGTCAATATTGCTGACTAAAGCGCGTGTTTTTTCACTGTCGACTTTTTTACGGAAATAACTGGAAAGGCGTTTTTTGAGGTTCTTAGCTTTACCGACGTAAATAACAACAGCCTCGGCGTTATACATTCGATAAACGCCGGGCTGCTCTGTTACTGTCTTGAGGAATGAGACTGAGTCAAACAAGTTGGTCACTATACGATCTCAGTGTTAAAGGGTCTCAGTGTCTAACATTCCATGTCTAATCGCTAAATGCGTCAGCTCTACATCGCCACTGATATCCAGCTTACTGAACAAGCGGTAGCGGTAACTGTTGACTGTTTTAGGACTTAGATTGAGTTGTTCTGAAATATCCGTCACTTTCTGACCTTTGGTAATCATCATCATGATTTGAAGTTCACGTTCAGATAAGTCTGCGAATGGATTTTCAGACGCAGGCGAGAATTGGCTCAAAGCCATCTGCTGCGCAATTTCTGGCGAAATGTATCGTTGGCCACTATTAACCACTCGAATTGCATTTACCATTTCATCCGGACCTGCCCCTTTAGTAAGGTAACCAGCAGCTCCAGCTTGCATCACTTTAGTTGGAAACGGATTTTCCGTATGAACAGTTAAAACGATGATTTTAACATCAGGGTTGAAACGCAAGATTTTCTTGGTTGCTTCTAAGCCACCAATACCAGGCATATTCATATCCATCAAAATAACGTCAGTATTGTTAGTACGACACCATTTTGCAGCATCTTCACCGCTTTCAGCTTCCCCTGCTACGTTCATTCCACGGACGTCTTCAATAATACGTCGTATCCCTGTGCGAACCAGCTCGTGATCATCTACAAGGAAAACATTTATCAAACTTGTATCTCCACACTATTAATTGGCTCTGCAACCACTGTGTCATTTCATCTGTTTGAAACAATTGAACAAAGGAACAGTGAATCGCAGCATTGAGTACATCTTAACTTAATTACTAAAAAAAAGCTCTGTTGAATATGTGCTGAAACACGAACTTTAGCAAGTACTTATTAACAAATAAGCCAACTAAAACAACAAGCTTTTTCTAAAAATCAACCAGTTAAAACAACACCCAATAAAATTACACAAGATAAAGATATTTTCAATACCATTGAATAGCCATTCGCG
>NZ_JBFRVX010001033.1:0-796 GCF_041475345.1 Vibrio sp. 10N.222.48.A3
CAGTAGTTATGTCGCTAAAAAATAGTTATGTCGCTAGAAAAACAAAGGCCGGTAGTCTGAATCAGACTACCGGCCTTCTCTTTTTATTCCAGCCTGTTATCGACTGCTTACGAAAAACAACCGTTATAGTGCCGCTTTCTTCGCTTCTGTAATCCAAGCATCAAACGTATTTCGGTTCGCTTTGATCCAACCGTTTACGTGCGCTTCGATATCAGCCGAGCTGTTCTTACCTTTACTCATCATCATGTTCTGAGCACTTACATCATTGATGTTAAGTTTGATGATTTCAAAAAGCTTCGCCGCAGATGGGTTGTTCTTAGCAAACTCTTTGTTCGCAATAATACGCATCGAGTTCATTTCGAAGCCGTAGTTCTTACCGTTAGACAAAGTAGTATCAACATTCGCACGATCACCCGGAAGTGAAGAGAATGGAACTTCTAACCAAACTACGTCTTCGTTAGGAACCAATACACCACTTACCCAATAAGGTGTCCACGTGTAGTAAAGAACTGACTCGCCCTTTTGGTAACGTGAAATCGTATCTGCGATGATCGCTGCATAGTTACCTTGGTTGTGAGTAACGGTATCGTCCAATTTGAATGCAGAGATTTGGTGTTCGATGACCATCTCACAACCCCAACCAGGGTTACAGCCCGTCAGGTCTGCTTTGCCATCACCATCAGCATCAAACAGCTTAGCGATTTTTGGATCAGTCAATTGACCAATGTTAGTGATGTTGTACTTTTCAGCGGTTTTCTTATCAATAAGGTAACCTTGAGCGGCACCACTTACATAC
>NZ_JBFRVX010001034.1:0-954 GCF_041475345.1 Vibrio sp. 10N.222.48.A3
ATGATTATGCTTCCTTCTTACTTGTCATATTTATGATAATGCCAATCGCTAGTAATCCTGCGATCATTGCCCAACCAAGAGTCAGGTCGTAGCCACCGTAACCGTCTGTAAACAATGCGCTTAGTTTTGTTGCAAGAATGATTGCAAGCATAACTGGAGTGACGAAGCGTAAACATACGTTAAACCATACGCCAATAGAGAAATCTGAAATCTCATTGACGTACGCACGTACATCGCTAACTTTGTTTAGTAACCATGCCATTAGAAGGATTTCAATGAATCCGCCTACCATGATGCCGACGTTGTTAGCGAAGTGATCGACTAGGTCTAGTAGAAGTAGGCCGCCGTTAGTTGCAAATGCCATAGACACCACAACACCAACGCCAATAACAATACTTGCTGCTTTTTTACGGCTCCAGTTCAGCTTGTCCATAATTGCAGATGTTACTGCTTCCATAATTGAGATATGAGAGCTTAAACCAGCCACAACAAGTGCAAAGAAGAATAGTGGACCCAGAATATACGGTGCTGGAAGTAAATTAATCGCAGCAGGTAGCGTAACAAACGCAAGGCCAACGCCTGCTGATACAACTTCAGTTAATGGTTTACCTTGTTCTTGAGCCATGTAGCCAAGAACAGAGAAAATCATAATACCCGCAAGAATTGAGAAACCACAGTTGATAAGAACCGTCATGAACGCGTTGTTCGTAATATCTGATTTTTCAGGCAGGTAGCTTGAGTAAGCCAGCATGATCGCAAAACCGATACTTAGCGTGAAGAAGATTTGTCCATAAGCAGCAGCCCATACTTTTACGTCCCAGATCTTGCTGAAATCAGGTTCGAACATGTAGTTCACACCATCTAGAGCACCAGGAAGGAAAACCATGCGTCCGATAAGCAAAATCACCATTATGAACAACACTGGCATCATTACTTTAGAAGCACGTTCGATAC
>NZ_JBFRVX010001035.1:0-3642 GCF_041475345.1 Vibrio sp. 10N.222.48.A3
TACATTGAGCGTCTGCTTGTTGCTAATACTCACGATAACATCTTATGTTTCTCTACTCGTGGTAAAACGTACCGCTTGAAAGTTTACCAACTGCCTCAAGCAAGCCGCACGGCTCGTGGTAAGCCTATCGTTAACATTCTTCCTCTAGAAGAAGGTGAGCGTATTACGGCTATCCTGCCTGTTTCTGAGTTCTCTAACGAGAAATTCATCTTCATGGCAACAGGCGACGGTACCGTTAAGAAGACATCACTGGATCAATTCGCAAACGTACGTGCTAACGGCCTAATCGCAGTTAACTTACGTGACGATGATTCACTGATTGGCGTTGATATTACTGACGGTAATAGCGACATCATGCTGTTCTCGAAGTCGGGCAAAGTTGTTCGCTTTAACGAGGACAAAGTACGTCCAATGGGTCGTACTGCCTCTGGTGTTCGTGGTATGAAGCTTCCAGAAGACGATCAAGTGGTTTCACTGATTGTTCCTTCAAACGAAGGCGATATCCTAACTGTGACTCAAAACGGTTACGGTAAGCGTACTGAGCTGGCTGAATACCCAACGAAAGGCCGTGCAACGCAAGGTGTAGTATCTATCAAAGTCTCTGATCGTAATGGCCCAGTAGTTGGTGCTGTTCAGGTTGAAGAAGGCGATGAAATGATGATGATCACCGACGCAGGTACACTAGTACGTACTCGCGTAGCGGAAGTAAGCCAAGTTGGTCGTAACACTCAAGGTGTAACACTGATTCGTACTGCTGAAGACGAGAATGTTGTAGGTCTACAACGTATCGACGAAGTAGAAGAAGCTGAGATTGTTGAAGGCGAAGAAACTGAAGAAGCAAATGCTGACGCAGTAAACGCTGAAACGGCTGTTGTTTCTGAATCAAGTGAAGAGCAAGCATCTGATGCTTCTGACTCTGAAAGTGATAGCGAGCAAGACACTGAGTAATCTCGATTACGTTAAGTAATTAAGCTTACCAATGAAAAAACCGAGCCTAAGTGCTCGGTTTTTTATTGCCTGTCATTTCACTCTTTTTCTCTTCTCTTCTCTTCTCTTCTCATTTGGCTTATGGCTTAGGTTTTAGCACCAACCTTAACCCGTCGCTTTTATGCAAAAGTTTGATACTAAATCTCGAACGCTAAACTTTGATCAATAACGAGACAGTGCGAAAACGATAGAGTAGAGATAGATCTAAATAAAAGGGATGTGGAATGGATATCTGGTTGTTGGTTGCGTTGGTACTAATGAGTCTGTTTTTGATCGCGGTCGTTATTGCCGCGAGCAACAATGGCAGCCATCTAAAAGGCAATGTGGTGATTTCTCTTACAGCGGTGGCTTTGAGCGTGCTGGTCTGGTCTCAACTGAAACAAGAGTTACCTCAACTTCCTTTGGATGATAGCAATAACTACACGGCAACAGATTTCGAAGATGAGCTTCAGCAAAGCCTTGAGCAAGACCCGAATCAATCCGACTTGTGGTTTAAGCTTGGTGGTGTGTACATGCAGAAAGCGGAGTTTGATGCGGCATTCACTTGCTACGATTATGCGATTCGCTTAGATCCTCAAGCGCCTTCTGGCCTCTATGCTGCCAAAGCAACAGCACTTTATTATCTTAGCTCTCAAGCGATGAGTGATGATGTTAATGCGTTGTTGGAGCACTCCATGCAGCTTGATCCCAATGATCGTACGGCATTGATGTTGATTGCGACCGATCACTTCATCAGCATGCGCTATCAACAAGCGATCGATGCGTGGACTCAAATCTTAGATTCCAATCAGAAGGGCATTGATCGTGTCTCTATTATCCATTCGATCAACCAAGCCAAACAGATGATCCGTTAAGCTTGGCTAATTGCTAAAGAGGCGATCTTACTTAAGATCTCATTTCGAAGACTATTGGTTTTCCTGCATTTCGATTAAGCCACCAGCATTGTGGATTTGAGTAAACCCTTGAGCGCGCAAGAATTGATAAGCTTGCCCTGAACGATTGCCACTGCGGCAGTACAACACGATGGGTTGGTCTTTATCTATCTTAGCAAAGTGAGTAGCCACTTCAGAAAGAGGGTAGTTGATGGCGTTGTCTAGATGCCCTTGTTCGAACTCTGCAGGTGTTCTGACATCAACCACTAATGCACCTTTCTCTATTAATTCCCACCCTGTCTCAGCACGCTCAGATGCGTGAACGCTTGAACTGAGTAGTGCAATACATAATGCCGAAAGCGAAAGTAAGATTTTCATTGTTTATTCCTTGAATTGGCGAGTGGATCGGGGATTCGATATTGATCTGTATTCCCCTAAAACCTAAAAAACCAGCCACACAACAATAGTGTGACTGGTTTTTACTTAATGGTCTAATGGAAGAAACTAGTATTCGTAGTTGGCTTCACGCTTTTCAGCTTGCTCTTCCCATTTAGGAACAACCGTGTCTAAGAAGTGCTGTTTCTCTGCGTTCATCTTATCCATGTCCATTCCAAGCGCTTTTTGAGCCGCTTCTTTTGTCGAGATATCTGGAATCTCGATTGGATCGGTGATGCCTTTCTTCGCCAGTAGACGAACAATCTTAGTACGAGCATCCGCGGCGCGGTCAACGGCAGTACCTAGCACTTCTAGAGCGATTTCAGGTGCGTGCATGTGAATACCGTGAGACGCGATAGCGTAGTCCCAACGCCATTGAGCGTGACGGATATCGAGTAAGATAGGTTCCATCTCTTGCTCTGTCGCACCCGCTTCCCATGCTGCGCCTGCTTCAAAGTGAGCAGCAACGATTTGTTTCTCAGCAGTCAGCTTCATGTTTAGTACTTGCGCTTTACGGCTTGAAACGATGTTACGCATAGTTTCTTTCGATTGAGTGTGACAGTTTGCACACGTATCTTCGAAGCGGTCGAATGGGTTACCCACTTTATGGTCGGTATAAACGGTGCCATCTTCTTTGGTCACTTTCGGCATATGACAGTCAGCACAAACAACTTTGTTTTTGCCGTGAATACCTTCGCGCCATGTTTCGAAACCTGGGTGTTGCGCTTTCAGCATGGGTGCTTTCGATACTTTATGCGTCCAATCTTTAAAGTTGATTGCATCATAGTAGCGTTCCATGTCGCCAACGGTTGTACCTTGGTCCCAAGGGAATTTCACACCTTTGGTTGGCCCTGTGAAGTAGTATTCCACGTGGCACTGAGCACAAACAGAAGCTTGTTGGTCTAAACGACTTTGTTCATCAAACTTTTTACCAATCGTTTCAAATGCTCGTTCAACGTAAGGACGAGTCACCTTCAATGCTGGCTCACCATTCTTAAAGCCTTCGCTTTGGGTATCGTGACAGTCTGAACAGCCAATAGGGTTAATGATCTCGTTGCCAAGACGCGCCCATTTACCTTCAAAATAACCATCTTCACCACGCTCTTCGATAACACGAGCGACATCTGGGCTCTTACAACTCCAACACGCCATTGGCATTGGACCAGAGCTTTCGTCCGTTGGGCCGCCAGTACGAAGTGTTTGTCTTACATCGTCAATGGCATAAAAGTGGCCGCGTGCTTTGTTGTAATCTTTTGCGAAGCCGTAGCCAGCCCACATGATGACCATGTTTGGATCTTCTTTTAGTACCTTAGTGTCAGCAATGGCTACGCCTTGATCTAAATGTAGA
>NZ_JBFRVX010001036.1:0-4908 GCF_041475345.1 Vibrio sp. 10N.222.48.A3
GCAAATATACGCTCATCAAGCCACAATTCCCCCGGTTCAACATGATTGCTTGCCGCGTTATCTGCGCCTTCCAGTATCATTTCACCGCGTAAAGGGTAATTGCTCTCTACGGCTTTAACAGTAACCAACTGCATCGAGTTATCACTGAATGCCATGGTTGAGAAGCGAGTTAACTGAGAGCTTTCTAACTGTTCAACCTGAGTCAGGTCTAATAAAGGTTGGGGGATTGGGTTTGCCGATACAAATACACTGTCGGCGGTTAACGCATCTTTGCCCTGCTTTACGATCACTTGTTCCATACGCTCAGCTAAAGCTGAAAGCGCGAACACACAAGCTATAATGAGCGTTAGAGCGATGGATACCGGCCATAGCTGACCATGTCGAATCTCTTCGATGCTCCATGAAAACAGTCGTTTATTCAGTCCGTGTGATGAATTCAATTTACACTTCCTCTATGTGACCGACATGCATTTTCAAGGTTCGTTGGCAACGCTGTGCGAGCTTAGGGTCATGCGTGACGAGAACAAGCGTTGTACCGTGCGATGAATTAAGTTCGAACAACAGCTCGACGATTTTCGCTGCCGTTTGTTGGTCTAGGTTGCCCGTTGGTTCATCAGCGAACAAAATTTTAGGCTTAATCATAAACGCACGAGCCAATGCTACCCTTTGTTGTTCACCACCGGACAGTTGAGACGGCAGGTGATCAAGCCTGTCTTTCAAGCCCACTGATTCAAGCAAAGCCGTCGCGCGTTCGATGTCTTCGTCTTCACCTTTCAACAAACAAGGCAGCGTGACGTTTTGCAGGGCAGAAAGGCTTGGGATCAATAAGAAGCTTTGGAAAACAAACCCAACGGATTCACTGCGGATTTTGGCTCTCGCTTCGTCATCAAGCTGTGATAGAGGTTGGCCTAACAAACTGATTTCGCCAGAAGTTGGCACATCGAGTCCTGCAAGCAGTGTCATTAACGTGGATTTACCCGCACCTGAAGTACCGACGATCGCAACCGTTTCACCCTCACGAATATCGATATCAACATGCTCTAAGATTGTTAAATGTTCTTGATTAGTAGACACTGTCTTCGAAACAGCTTCTGCTTTAATGATGGATGTATGCATGACTCGACTAATTTCCTTTTTATTCTTAATTATATTTTCAACCGCTTCTTTGGCTCAAGATACCGAGTTAGATTCTAAGTTACTGGTGCTTGGTGATAGCTTGAGTGCTGGTTATAACATGGACATCAAACAGAGTTGGCCAAGCCTGTTACCAGACGCGTTAGCAAAGCATGACAAAACGGTAACCGTGGTCAACGGAAGTATTTCTGGTGACACAACTGGCAATGGCTTAGCTCGTTTACCACAATTGCTTGAAGAACACGCCCCAGACACTGTTCTTATCGAACTCGGTGCGAATGATGGTCTTCGTGGATTCCCACCTAAGCTGATGTCTGCGAATCTTGATCAAATCATTAAGCAGATAAAAGCTGCGGGCGCGAAACCTATTATGATGAAGATTAAAATCCCACCGAATTACGGTAAGCGTTACAACCAACAGTTTGAGTACGTTTTTGCAGCGCTTGCTGATCAACAAAACGTGCCACTTTTGCCGTTTTTCCTAGAGCATATCATCCTCAAACCGGAGTGGATGATGAACGATGGACTGCATCCAAAACCAGAAGCTCAGCCTTGGATTGCTGAATTTGTCGCCAAAGAATTATATCAGTATCTTTAGGTTTTAATGGTCTAGCTCAATAAATTTTACACAGCTTTACGTTAGCCTGAGTGCATATCACCGTTAACTGTAAGGTTATTTATGCTGATCGAACCTATTATCAAGGGTGTGGTAGCCAAAAGCGCTCACCCTCTAGGCTGTCAAGAATCCGTAAAGCAACAAATCAAGTTTGTTAAGAGTGCGCCGCAGATCAAAGATGGCCCTAAGCGAGTACTGATTATCGGTGCTTCCTCTGGCTTTGGCCTTGCCGCTCGCATTGCCCTTACCTTTGGCGGTGCAAAAGCTGACACCATCGGCGTCTCATTCGAGCGCGGTCCTAACGAGAAATCCCTAGGCAGCGCTGGTTGGTACAACAACATCTATTTCAAGAAAGAAGCCGAACGAGAGCAACGCACTGCTATCAACATTGTTGGCGACGCATTTTCACAAGAAACACGTTCACAAGTTGTCGAAGCCATCGAAACCTACTTCGAAGGTGAAGTGGATCTGATTATCTATAGCTTGGCTGCTGGCGTAAGACCCAAACCAAATACCGAAGAATTCTGGCGCTCTGCCATTAAGCCAATCGGTGAAAGCGTGACTGGTGCGACTATCTCACTAGAGCACGACAACTGGGTGACCAACACACTTGATGCTGCAACGGAAGAAGAAGCCGAAAGCACACTCAAAGTCATGGGCGGCGAAGATTGGGAACAGTGGATAGATGAGCTAATCAATGCTGAATCTATTGCCCCAGGTTGCAAAACCATTGCTTTTTCTTACGTTGGTCCAGAAGTCACGCACCCTATCTACTTAGACGGTACTTTGGGCCGCGCTAAAATAGACCTTCATCAAACCAGTCACGCACTTAACCTTGAACTAGCAAACTTTGGTGGTAATGCTTACGCGACCGTGTGTAAAGCATTAGTGACCAAAGCGAGTGTGTTCATTCCGGGGCTAAGCCCCTATCTGCTCGCTTTATATAGAGTGATGAAAGAAAAAGAGACCCACGAAGGTTGTATCCAACAAATGCAACGCTTATTCAGCAGTAAGCTGTATGGACAAACCAAAGTACCACTTGATGGCGAGCGCCTAATTCGGATGGATGAATGGGAACTCGACCCAGAAACCCAAGCTCATGTGACTGAACTACTTGAAGCTATGGATGAAAACAACTTCCAATCAATCGGTGACTATCAAGGTTTTAAAGAAGAGTTTTTACAGTTGAACGGTTTTGCTCAACCATCGGTAGACTATAAAGAGAAACTTAACACTGATGATTTTATAAAGTTAAAGCCTTAATCGAAACTTATCTCATTACTGAGACCCAGATTCACATTTGAAAACCTCCGCAAAATTGCGGAGGTTTTTTTGTGCAACATTTCTTATACTTAGTTAATGTAATATTCACAGTTTATTTGGTTCATCTTAATTAACACAGGATGTGTTGATGCATTTAGCATAATTGACTCGGAGTCATATGAAGAAGATAAAAACGATAGACTTAGATATCCCTGACGATATGGCCTCCAGCTGGCAAAATATTGTCGACCTCTTAGCTCAAATCACTCAAGTGCCTGCTGCACTTATCATGCGTGTTCATACCAACTACATTGAAGTTTTCTCTACCAGCCACAGTCAGGATAACCCTTATAACAAAGGCGATTCTGAAACATTAGGAAATGGGCTTTACTGCGAAACGGTGATGGAGTCTCAGCAGCAGCTTTTAGTACCCAATGCGCTTGCCGATGTTGATTGGAAAAATAACCCCGACACAAAGCTTGGCTTAATCTCTTATTGTGGCATTCCGCTATGTTGGCCTAACGGCGAATTGTTCGGCACCATTTGTATCTTGGACTCGAAAGAAAATCACTACACGCCTACCTATATTAAGCTATTAGAAAGCTTTCGCACCTCGATAGAATCTCAATTAAAAACCTTGTTTCAACACGCTAAGCTCACTCAAATGAATCGTGACTTAAAAAGCCGAGTTGCTACTCGCACAAAAGACCTCGCGAGTCTTAATTATTCATTAAACCAAGAGATTGATAAGCGCAGAGCGGCAGAACAAGAGATCAATTTCCAAAAAAATCACGATCTCGGCACGGGTTTTTTGAACCGAAGTGCTTTTGAGTCGCGCTTAGATCAGAAGTTGTTGTCACAACAAAGGTTTACTGGTGGCTCACTCGCAGTAATCCATATTGGATTTACTAATGGCAGGCGCATTCAAGCTCGATATGGCTACAACGCGTTAGACCAAGTGCTTGTTGAATACCGACAACGCATCGACAGTATCTCTGATGTCGAGGTATTAACTGCGCGCCCTACTTCGGTTGACCTTGTGTTGGCGTTCAGTGTTAAAGATTTGCACCAACGTATCGAAGAACTATGCCAGACATTGGTAAAAGTCGGTCATTCAGAATTTGACATTGGTAGTGACAAAGTTCATCTGCATGCCTTTATAGGGATTGCGATTACTGAGCACGACGATGGTGCTGACAGTATTATCCAAAAATCTTCAGAAGCGATGTTGGCATGTAAAGATTCCGGACAGAAGTTCGCTTACTATTCTCAGTCTCATGCTGAAGAACAAAGTCATATTAATAAGATTGAAGGTTATTTACTCCAAGCGGTTCGTAATGATGACCTTATGCTCTATTTTCAGCCTAAAGTATGCCCGTTGACTCATCGCTGGGTTGGTGCAGAGGCTCTACTACGTTGGCGACACCCCGTTCTGGGAGACATATCTAACGAAACCTTAATACACATGGCCGAGCAAAACGGGTTAATTTTCGAAGTAGGAAATTTTGCTCTGCGCAACGCGATTGAGCAAGCGAAAGAGTGGTCCGAATACGTTGAAGATTTCAAAATAGCCGTAAACGTATCTGCTATTCAATTAAAGAATGTTGATTTCGCAGACCAAATTATTCACCTGTTGGAAACCTATCACCTAGAACCTCATTTCTTAGAACTTGAAGTCACGGAAAGTTGCCTCATTGCAGATGAAGTCGTCGCGAAAAATACATTGGAATCGTTACACAACATTGGCGTTACATTGTCACTGGACGACTTTGGGACGGGCTATGCCTCATTTAGTTACCTTAAGAAATTCCCATTCGATACGATTAAAATTGATAAGAGCTTCATCGACCAAATGCTCAACTCACAGGAAGACTCAGAGATCGTTCGGTCCATAG
>NZ_JBFRVX010001037.1:0-3179 GCF_041475345.1 Vibrio sp. 10N.222.48.A3
TTCCTTATCACCATCGGTGACCGCTCGGTAACAGGCCTTGTAGCTCGTGACCAAATGGTTGGCCCATGGCAGGTTCCAGTTGCTAACTGCGCAGTAACTGCAGCAAGTTACGACTCTTACCACGGTGAGGCGATGTCTCTTGGTGAGCGTACGCCAGTAGCACTTCTAGACTTTGGCGCGTCAGCTCGTCTAGCGGTTGGTGAAGCAATCACTAACATCGCAGCGACCAACATCGGCGATATCAAACACATTAAATTGTCAGCTAACTGGATGTCTCCAGCAGGTCACCCTGGTGAAGATGCAGGTCTTTACGAAGCGGTTAAAGCCGTGGGTGAAGAGCTATGTCCGGCACTGGGTCTTACTATCCCTGTGGGTAAAGACTCAATGTCGATGAAGACTAAGTGGGAAGAGAACGGCGAGCAGAAAGAAGTAACGTCTCCGCTATCTCTTGTTATCACTGCATTTGCACGTGTTGAAGATGTTCGTAAGACAATTACGCCTCAGCTTCGCACTGACAAAGGTGATACTTCACTAGTTCTTATCGACCTAGGTAACGGCAAAAACCGTATGGGTGCTACAGCACTAGCGCAAGTTTACAAGCAGCTTGGTGACAAGCCAGCAGACGTAGACAATGCAGCACAACTAAAAGGTTTCTACGAAGGCGTTCAAGCACTTGTAGCGAACGACCAAGTTGTCGCTTACCACGATAAAGGCGATGGCGGTCTATTCGTAACGCTAGCTGAAATGGCGTTCGCAGGTCACTGTGGTGTTAACGCTGATATTGCAGCGCTTTTATCTGCATCAGAGAACAGCGAAGATACGCTAGCAGCACTATTCAACGAAGAGCTAGGTGCGGTAATCCAAGTTCGTAACGATGACCTAGACGCAGTACTTTCTACACTTGCTGCAAACGGCCTAGAAGCGTGTTCACACGTAATTGGTTCTGTTGAAGCATCAGACGAAGTAGTGATTAAGTCGGGCGCAGACGTTGTAATCCAACGTAACCGTACTGAACTACGTACTATCTGGGCTGAAACTACGCACAAGATGCAAGGTCTACGTGATAACCCAATCTGTGCAGACCAAGAGCACGAAGCTAAGAAAGACAACTCAGACCCAGGTCTGAACGTGAAACTAAGCTTTGACGTAAATGAAGACATTGCTGCTCCTTACATCAACACGGGCGCTAAGCCTAAAATGGCGATTCTACGTGAGCAGGGTGTTAACTCTCACGTTGAAATGGCAGCCGCATTTGACCGTGCAGGCTTCGAAGCAACTGATATTCACATGAGCGACATCCTAACGGGTCAAGCGGTACTGGAAGAGTACAACGGCCTTGTGGCTTGTGGTGGTTTCTCTTACGGTGACGTACTAGGCGCTGGTGAAGGTTGGGCTAAGTCGGTTCTGTTTAACGACTCTACGCGTGACCAGTTTGAAAACTTCTTCAAGCGTGAAGATACCTTCTCTCTAGGTGTGTGTAACGGTTGTCAGATGCTGTCTAACCTGCGCGAGCTAATCCCTGGTGCTGAGTACTGGCCACGTTTCGTTCGCAACGAATCTGAGCGTTTTGAAGCACGTTTCAGCCTAGTTGAAGTTCAGAAGTCTGATTCTGTATTCTTCAATGGCATGGAAGGCTCTCGTATGCCAATCGCTGTTTCTCACGGTGAAGGTCGCGTAGAAGTGCGTGACAACGACCACCTAAACGCGATTGAAAACTCAGGTACAGTTGCCCTACGTTACGTTGACAACAACGGTAACCAAACGCAGCAATACCCGAACAACCCGAACGGTTCGCCAAATGCTATCACTGGTTTAACAACGACGGATGGCCGTGTGACTATCATGATGCCTCACCCAGAGCGTGTATTCCGTACGGTTGCTAACTCTTGGTCTCCAGAAGGTTGGGGCGAGAATGGCGCTTGGATGCGTATGTTCCAAAACGCACGTAAGAATGTGGGTTAATCTGGTTCACAAAACCGAATAGTTTTAAAAACTAATAAAAGCGCAGACTGAAAGGTCTGCGCTTTTTTATTGGCAACTCTTTAGGAACCAGAGCGAAACAATTAACGTTTGCAGTTTGCTGTTCTAAAAAACTCCACTACGCTAAATGTTATGGAATCAATTTGTTAGGCCATGAATTTCTGTACGTGAACAGGAAGACTGCTGTTTGGCTATGCAAAAACCGAATCAATCATCGTGGCATAAGAGGGATCTATGAAAACAACAATCACAAAAGCAGTTGCAGTGGCAGCGATTGTCATGTCGTTAGCTGGGTGTGTCGGTAGTAATGCCGTTACTGGGAAATTAATGAAGTTCAACGTTGAGGTTGTAGATAACCGTTACGCTCGTGCTGGGGTCAACTTCTTGCTTGCTCCCGTTTACGCTTTAACATTCGCAGCCGATTACATCGTGTTTAACTCGATCGAATTCTGGGCGGGGAAAAACCCACTCACAGGCGCGCCTCATATCTTCGATAGTAAAGTCGATACCATGATTGATGTGAACGACAGCCTCGATGATTCACTGAAAGATGCACCACTTGGCTTTAATAATCGTCAGATCGAATGGGGTGAGATGAAACAAATCGATGAGAATACGATTCGTATGGACATCACCTACAATGATGGTCAGAAAGCCGTTTTGACGGGGGTTCGTGATGGCGACAAGGTCAGTTACTACATGGATGGTACGTTAGTATCAGAAACCTCTATTCAAGCGCTTGAGCAGTTAGCTGCCGAGAAAGTGTAACGCTTTCCGTTTTATATAGATAAAAGAAAAGCCGCTGGATTTACCTCCAGCGGCTTCGTGTTTTTTAGTATCTAGTAATTTAGCATCTAGTGCGTAGATTAGTTGTTGCTGTGTAGCTCGCTGTTCAGTTCAACAGCTGACTTGTTCGCTAGACATTCAATTTGGCCAGTAATCGAGTTACGACGGAACAGAAGATCAGAAACGCCAGCAAGGTCACGAGCTTTAATGATTTCTACTTCGTTGCCTTCTTTATCTAACATGCGAACCTTAGTACCCGCAGTCACGTAAAGACCTGACTCAACCGTACAACGGTC
The DNA here is from genome assembly GCF_041475345.1 of Vibrio sp. 10N.222.48.A3. Lineage (NCBI taxonomy): Bacteria > Pseudomonadati > Pseudomonadota > Gammaproteobacteria > Vibrionales > Vibrionaceae > Vibrio > Vibrio sp. 10N.222.48.A3. The sequence continues at coordinate 3,063 of NZ_JBFRVX010001037.1, forward strand.
GCCCATTGGGAAACCAAGACCCGCATTTGCGCCTAGTAGGCAGTTTTCGCCGATAGAGATAACCATAGTACCGCCACCCGACAGAGTACCCATGATAGAAGCGCCGCCGCCGATATC
>NZ_JBFRVX010001038.1:0-1092 GCF_041475345.1 Vibrio sp. 10N.222.48.A3
GTGATGCACAGTCCTTAGTCGCAAGCGACTGGGGGCGCCAGATGTTCTTGGGGGCGCTCTACTTCCTACCTGTTTATGCCACCGTATTTGTGGTCGGGGGCTTCTGGGAAGTTTTATTTGCCGTTGTACGAAAACACGAGGTGAATGAAGGCTTTTTTGTAAGCTCGGTACTGTTCGCACTTATTCTTCCGCCAACTATCCCGTTGTGGCAAGCCGCTTTGGGTATCACCTTTGGTATCGTTGTCGCGAAAGAGCTGTTTGGTGGTACAGGGCGAAACTTTCTCAACCCTGCACTAGCGGGGCGAGCGTTTCTTTACTTTGCTTATCCCGCCAACATGTCCGGTGGCTTGGTATGGGTGGCAGCTGATGGTTATTCTGGCGCAACACCGCTCAGCCAATGGTATGAGGGGGGGAGCTCGTCGCTGATCAACAACATGACTGGTGAGGCCATCACTTGGATGGATGCCTTTATCGGTAATATTCCGGGCTCGATGGGCGAGGTTTCTTCATTGCTCATCATGTTGACGGGTCTGATTTTGATCGTCATGAAGATAGCGTCTTGGCGCATTGTGGCTGGTGTGATTGTTGGGCTTGTGGCAACGTCGAGTTTACTGAACTGGATTGGCTCTGATACCAACTCGATGTTCTCGATGCCGTTCTACTGGCACTTTGTATTGGGCGGTGTTGCCTTTGGCACTTTCTTTATGGCAACCGACCCAGTTTCTGCCGCGTTTACTAATCAGAGTAAGTGGGCTTACGGGATTCTGATCGGTGTGATGACGGTCGGTATTCGAGTGCTCAACCCTGCTTATCCAGAGGGCATCATGTTGGCGATCTTGTTTGCTAACCTGTTTGCTCCGCTGTTCGACTTTGTAGTGAAAGAGCAAAACATCAAACGTAGACAGAAACGAACATTGCGCTGATTTTAATGCGGAACAGGGAAAGTTACTCCCATAAGAAAGGCTTGCATCGCTGCAAGCCTTTCAATTTTTATTGCGATTGATTTGAAGTTGATTTAACTCCATTTCAAATCAATTTCGAACGGTTGGGTGTTACCACAATGCTCACCGCACATCTCGTCGTATGCACTGT
>NZ_JBFRVX010001039.1:0-1041 GCF_041475345.1 Vibrio sp. 10N.222.48.A3
TTTCTTGTTGCTTAGGGGATAGTGTTACCGCATAGATGAAGCAAGTAATGTCGTCGGTTCTCATGCTGATATACGTGGATTGCTCATCGTTTGATGAGTAGAGCCTACCTTACTTGTTCCGTCGTGGCACCTGTCTTCAGTCTATGCTCGTGGTTCAATACAGCCGAAGCTATATTGCCGTCCTAACGCCGTCGGTGTTTGTGCCACTCCCGATGCTTTATCCAATGCGATAACACTAATTCTTTCTTCATGCCGGTAATCGAGCGATTCGAGTTTTAGGATCGACGTCGCTGATGACTACTTCACGAGCAATCGCCCAGATGTAAGCGATCATCTCTCTAGCGATGGCGACTACAACGACATTTCGGTGTTTACCTTTTTGTAGCAATCGTTGGTAACGACGACATAACCTTTGCTGGGCCAGCCAAGCGATATCGACGATCTCTTTAGGCAGGCCTTCTTGCCTTAGTTGGAGCTCTACAGAGATGTTCGCTTTGTGCTTATAGGTGTGTGCGCCTTCGACCAGCAACCGTCTGGCCCGACTGTTGCCACACTTTGTTAAGCTGCCACGACGAGTTTTACCGCCACTAGAGTTTTCAGTTGGAACGAGTCCGAGGTAAGCCATAAGCTTTCTTGGATGATCAAATCGTCGTAAGTCACCCAGTTCGGCTATTGTGCCGAGTGCTACGAGTAACCGGACTCCACGCATAGCTTGAATGGCTTTCACCACAGGATAGTATCGCCAGTTTTTGACTTGATGGAGTAGTTCATTATCGAGTCGTTGAAGCCGTTGCATTCGCTCATTGATGGTAATGATCATCTCTTGTAAAACGATTTGCTGACTATGATGAGGAAGAATGAGGTCGGTTAGCCACCGTAGATGCTTTTTAGACCAGTTATCATTCACCGTCGCTTGGATATTATTGCGAAGAAGAAAGCCTTTGAGTTGGAACTTTGCGTCTTTGAGATCTTTCATTGCGGTTTCTCTGGCACGTGAGAGGTCTCGAATAGCTTCATCTTCTACTTCCGGTACATAGATGG
>NZ_JBFRVX010001040.1:0-754 GCF_041475345.1 Vibrio sp. 10N.222.48.A3
GCCATACGACTAAGCGCTATAAAATGAAGTAAATGGCTAGGCTTGTGCACGCTATACCTAGCGCTGCGCCAATCAGTACGTCCGTTAAAAAGTGCACACCGAGTAGGATTCGAGAGCCTGCAATCGCTGTCGCCCAAATCAAGCTAAAGAGATAGAGACTTGGATAAAAATGTCCGATTAGAGTCGCCATAACAAATGCAGCAGCGGAGTGCCCAGATGGCAGGCTGTATTTATCTGACGGCACAATGTGAGAGTGAAGTAATGAAGAGAATTCAGCGGGTCTGCGGCGCTTTAGGGTGTTTTTGGCTACCCAATAAATCGGTAGCTCTATCGCAAAAGCGGCTAGACCAACCATTAAAAATTCACGACCTGTGTAGCCATCAGCTAACAGCGCAATCAGAGCGATCAACACATATAGATGACCATCCCCGGTATGAGACACCGCTTTACTCAATGTTGCATGTTGCCCGCTATAACGGTTCTTCAAACAGAAAACAGAAAATGCCACATCCCAGCGGACAACAGGTTCGATAGTACGCATACGATCTCCTTAACAATCCTTATTCAGTTAAGGCTCAAGGTATGCCCCTGAAATGACAGTTAAGTGACGTTTTGAATGAACTAAAATGAATTTTGAAGCGAATTAACCGCTTTCACTAAGTAAGCTAATAGGAGCCTAGAAGCAGCCGATAAAAATAAAGCGACACAAGGCCGCTTTATTCTTCTATGTTTTTGCTTCTTTATATAAGTAAAC
>NZ_JBFRVX010001041.1:0-2548 GCF_041475345.1 Vibrio sp. 10N.222.48.A3
GTCTAGATAGAGTGTTTCTTTAAGTTAAGCTGCCATTGGAACCAATACCAGCGTACCAAAGATAACCGTGATAAGACCACAGATTACTGGAACAGAAGTACGTTTTACAACTTCAAACGGGCTGATTTTACCCATACCCGATGTCGCAACAATTACGCCAGATACTGGAGAAATGGTACGGCCTAGGTTAGATGCTTGAAGCATAGGGATGATTAGGAACGCTGGGTTCAAGCCCATTTTCGCCGCTAGTGATGGAGCCAGTTCTACGAATGCATAGAAAGGCGCGTTACCAGAACCTGTCGCGATAGCTGCAGCAACCGTTAAACCTGTTAGGATAAGCATTAATGCGATACCGCCTGCGCCTGCCGATTCAGCAAGACCGATTAGGTTATCAATTGCACCGATAGACATTAGACCTTGAGCAAATACGCCCGCCGCAACCAACAACATTACCACGCCTTTGAACGCGTCAGCCATGCCTTGGTAGCAAGAATCTAAGTCTTCTAATGTTTTCTCGCCGTCAAACTTCTTAACAACGTAATCGATAACTGCGCCCACGAAGATAGAACCTACAACAATGGTGTAGATATCAAGTGAAAGCCCTGGAATCGTGCGGCCGTTGAATAGGAAAACGCCGATGATAGGTAGGAATGGCAGTGCAGCGTAGAAAGCCGGTGCTGTTGTTTCGATTTCAGAAACGTCTACTTTTTCCATTGGCGTGTTTTCTTTTTTATCTAGGTATTTGTTCCAGAAGAAAGCCGCGCCAGCCATCACGATGATTGCACAGATAGAAACAGGCAATACTGTTTGAACAGCAAACACATCAAGAGACATGCCTGATTTTTCAGCTGCGATAACCACATCACCAGAGGTTGGTGAAAGAATGATTGCTGCAGGTGATGCACAAACGGCAACCGCTGCTGGGCGTGAAATACCCATCGCCGTCATCATTGGGAATAGGGTCGCCATCAGTAACACACCAAGGCCTGTTGCAGAACTTACTGCTAGAGACATTAGACACGCTACGATGTAAGCCGCAACAAGAAGTACATAGGGAGATTTAATAGCAGCAAGCGGTTTAGAGAACTGTTTCACTACTACGTTGTTAGCACCAATGTGCGTCATGTAAGAAGCAAAACCACAAAGAAGCATGATTTGCATGCCTAGGCCGCCTCCACGGTACTGAAGCATGTACTTAACAAATTCGAGTGAGTCGGTAACCATGTTACCTGTTGAGGCGACTTTAGCTGGTAAGACTGTGTGACCAATAAGGCCAGTAATAAGAAGTAGGGCAAGGCCAGCAGTTAGTAATACGCCTGCCGCTTTATAGCCTTTCACAATAAAGTAACCAACAGCGATGGTAATTACTAATCCGATCAAGAGCTCTAACATAGAAATCTCCACAAAGTTTAAAAAATATAAGAAAGTGTTTCAGAATATGACAATGAATGTACAGAAAACTGCACTGTGGCACGAGGCATAGTTGAGGTTGGTATGATCTAAGACAAACATTTTTTTCTATGTTAATTGTGGTTGTAAATATTGATTAACTACTGTTGTTTGGGTGTTAATAAACAAAATTTGTGACTCCCTAGAATATAACTTGGATCACCTTTGCTTGTTTTAGTTTCATATGACAGGAAGGGTTGGATAACTTTAGCCGTTGATGTGCAAATGGTGATAATAGCGAGAAAAAGAGAGTTATGTGGGGCAAGAGACGAACGGGCGATTTGATGTGGGGAGCACAATCAAAGTGTTACAGCCTTATGATGTTTTAGAGTGGTTTTAATGCTATCGAGCACTACGCGTTGAAGCCTGGAGGGAGATTTAATTCTCGGTGATCAAATCACACAACGCGTATCTGGTGTGTGATTTGGTATTAAAGGCGAAAGAAGCTCTAAGTGTGGAAGAGCTTCTTTGGTGCATTCGTTTAGGTAAACCAAAGCCTATAGTATTGCTTACCTTTGGCGTCTTGCGACCAAAGTAAATCGGTAATCGTTAGACGTGAAGTAGTTACGGCTGTATTCAAACACCGTGTTATTGGCAAGGTAACCGCGAGTACGTTTTTCAATGATAGGCTGAGCTGGGTCAATACCTAGCTGTTTCGCAACATCTTCAGGCGGAAGAATCGGTACCAATTCCTGCTCACTTCTATCAATCACCATGCCTTTGGTGTTCTCAATAAAGTCGTACTTTGATGTCTGCATCACTTGATAGGTGAGATCTGGGAATAGGGCAACAGGTAACCAAGTTTCTTCAACCGTGATTGGATTGTTGTCTATGAAACGAACACGTTTTACGTAGAAAACCAATTCGCCTTCTTTGATATCTAAATGTTCAGACATCGCCAAAGAACACGGCTTCATTTCGAAGGCCAGAACTTCACTGTGTGTAACCACATCCAAATGCGCCCACTTTTCTTGAAAGCTCGACTGTTTGTAGATGTCGTAATTGATCTTGTTCTCTTTGACGTAAGTGCCGCTGCCTTGAACGCTTTCAAGCTCATCGTTTTCGATCAGTAGTTTCAACGCTTGCCTAACCGTCACAC
>NZ_JBFRVX010001042.1:0-2806 GCF_041475345.1 Vibrio sp. 10N.222.48.A3
CATTCCAAGGAGCCTAAGCGACATCAGGAATTTCTTTACTTAATCAAACATTTTAATTTTCTGACTTACCCGCAGCACTTTTTATATTTCTTCCCACTACCACAAATGCACGGGTCATTACGGCCGATCTTGAAGCTTTCAACCGTTTGGTTTAAGCGTGGGTCAATTTCAGGTTCTTCTTGCTCATTTCCTTGCTCGGGGAAAGTGCCATCAATGTAGTACCACAAGTCGTCTTTACGTATAAAGCGCGAGCGCTCTTGCATGCAGTATTGTGCGCCTTCTTCATTGAAGTAAGCTTTAAACTCAACAAAGCCTTCGTCTTGGTGTGAGCCTGCCTCAGTATCGATGACTTCTAGGCCTGCCCAATCACTGTCGATAGATTCGGCAATACCTTCTCTTTGCGCTTCTGCGTTGCAGCTAGGGTGGTAAGTCGCAACAACATAGTCAACCAAACCCAACACGTGCGCTGAATAACGTGAGCGCATCAACTGTTCAGGCGTTTCAACAGCACTGTGGTGAAGGTGCGCTGATTCACAGCACTGTTGGTAAGTATTTTTGCTACCGCATGGGCATAAAGACATGGTCAAATCCTGTAAAAATGGCCTCTGTTAAGAGGCCATAAATGAATGTGTTGGAGTTTATCAAGAAACGACTGCTCACCAAAGCTGAGTTTCGATTGAAGTTGCTGTGTGACGTGAACTATTTCAAAGTAGGAGACAGCAGGTCTTGGGCCCAAGAGGTTGCTTCGTCATAAGCTTGACCTAGCTCTGCTTCGTTGAGTTTGAGCAGTTTACGAATGCGCGTTGCTTCATCCCAGCGAGCTTGTTCATAAGCTATGACCATCGCCAAAATGGCACCTAATATACCCTTGCGCTCAATCAAGGCTTGTTTAATCTCATCATCGATCGGCACCGAGTCCAGTACTTTTACTAACGGCAGATCGAATAGGGAGTCGAGCAGCGAGAACATGCCAGTTAAAAAGGCTTGCCCGGGCTCAACCTTAACGTTCATTTTCTCGACCAACAGTTCACATTGGCGCGCGCGTATCACGGCTAAACCATAAAGTGAGTCTGGTTTATCTTCTTTCGCGGATGCGATAGCAACCAGTGACACTAGCTTACGTAGTTTTTGTTCACCAAGATAAACAAGCGCTTGGTGGAATGAACGAATCGGTGTTGATGAGCCACCAGCGGAGTTTACGTAAGAGAGCAGCTTATACGACATAGTCATATCAAGGGTAATCAAACGCTCTACTTCGGCAAAGTTGATAGGATCGTTGGCAATCTCTTTCAACAGTTGAACAATGGTTAAAAAAGCAGGGTTTAATGCGCGAGTTTGGATCATCTCCGGCTTACTGAAAAAGTAGCCTTGAAAGTAGTTAAACCCGGCTTGGATTGCTTCTTGGTATTCTTCGTGAGTTTCTACTTTCTCCGCTAGAAACTCGATATTCAAGTCTTTCAGAGTGTTCATGAACATCGCAGCTTTAGCGATTGAGATCAAACGTATGTCGAATTTGATAATTGATACGTAAGGTAAGAAGCGTTTCCATGCTTTGCTAGGCACAAAGTCATCTAACGCGATCGTGTAACCCGCATCATAAATTGTGATGATGGCTTCTAGCAGTTCGTCTGTTGGCTCACAGTCTTCCAGTACCTCGACAACTAAGCTCTCTTTCGGAAATAGAGTCGGGACTAGGTTAACCAAGCTTGCATATGGAAAATTAACGAATCCAAGCTTATCGCCCAATGTATTATAGTGGGTAGATAAGAAGTGGTCGGAAAGCAAACGGCTAGTAGCGAGCTCCGGCTCTACTTCAGGGAAAGTGTTCTTAGGACCATCCCTAAATAGCAACTCGTAACCTATGGTCTTCTTGTCTGCATCGAGTATTGGTTGACGCGCTACGTATGAATATTTCAACTTGGTACTGTGTTCGGTTTATTTTTGATAGACAAATAATAGCTAATTCAGGAGAAATTACCATATACAAGTGAAGAAAATCTGACCGATGATAATAATAAAAGTGAAAGTTTAAGCGTGATGCTAAAAGCGATTGCTAAACTCGCGATTCTGTAGTTCAAAACTTTGCGGAGTGAACACCAGAACTGATCCTTGGGTATACCAATCACCCAATACGATACGGGTTTTAGTGCAATTACTAGCACTATAGGAGTGTATGTTTGGACGGTGAGTATGACCGTGGATCATCAAATCGACGTTGTGTTGTTTCATCACATTTTCGACTTCTTGCTGTGTTACATCCATGATATCGAGTGACTTTGTCTGCTTGTCATCTTTGATATCAGACTGAACCTTGGAGACAATTTTCTTTTTGATAAAAAATGGAATTCTATTAAAGACCCATTGTAACCAGGGCTGATGAACTTTTTCACGAAAGGCGAGGTACTTTATATCTTCGGTACACAGAGTATCACCATGCAATACCACTGCTTTTTGTCCGTAGATATCGATAGTAGACACTTCATCTAGAAGTTGTACGCCTGTTTGTTTCGCAAATTTTTTGCCAACTAAAAAGTCCCGATTGCCTTGTGTGAAATAGCAAGGTACGCCAGTGTTAACTAAGTCTATAAACGTTTGGCGAATTGAATTCGCGAACTCGCTTGTATCGTCGTCACCAATCCAGAATTCGAAAAGATCACCCAACACGTAGAGTGCATCCGCTTCTACGGCCTCATTCTTCATGAAGGTTAAGAAGCAGTCTGTGATGTCTTGTCGCGACGGAGCAAGGTGTAGGTCTGATATAAAATATGTTTTCATAGATCTAAAAAAAGGGAGCGATTCGCTCCCT
>NZ_JBFRVX010001043.1:0-308 GCF_041475345.1 Vibrio sp. 10N.222.48.A3
GGAATCTATGTCAGACGTTGTGAATAATGCGAACTCTGAAGTAGAAGAGAAAAGCTATAAAGAGCTACACCGCCCTGCTTCTGAATTTGAGAGCCGCTCAGATTACTTAGATCACGAACTTCAAATCATGAAGCCTCGTCGTTTTGGCCTAAACCTTCCAGGCCGTGATTTCCGTTTTGAACTTGAAGATCTTGTTCCTGCACTTGCTGGTACCATCGGTATCATCGCGATGTACTCTGCAGTAATGATGTCTTGGGCTGATGGCCTAACTCAAGCTTGGGATCACGTAAACCTAGGTAAAGACTTCG
>NZ_JBFRVX010001044.1:0-422 GCF_041475345.1 Vibrio sp. 10N.222.48.A3
TGACCTCGATCCTCAAGGGAACTGCTCTAAAACGTTAACCGGACAACGTGATTTTAAGTTTGAAGAGACGGTGGCTGCTTTGTTTGATAAGCCTAAAGTTGTGTCCATTGTCGATTTAATTCAACCTGCACAGATTAATGGGAACTCTATTGAAAACCTCTATGTCGTTCCCGCTGATGTTCAGTTGTCACGTGTCATCGAAACATCACTGACAAAGATTAATCGTGAACGAATTTTAGAAAAGCAATTAGCGAAGTTAGGTGACACCTATGATTTCATTCTTCTTGATACTCCACCAAACTTATCCCTAACGACTCTTAACGCAATCCAGGCTTCAGACCTTATCTTGATCCCTGTAGATTCAGGTGCATTTTCATTAGACGGCATTAGCTCTTTACTCGAAGCTGTCTATGAAATTAAGG
>NZ_JBFRVX010001045.1:0-2677 GCF_041475345.1 Vibrio sp. 10N.222.48.A3
ATATATAACTAATAGCTTCTCTGCACACTTATTAATATTAACTCCTTCATTGTAAGAAGGAATTATAAGTCTTAGTTTATTCATATCTTTTTATACCTAATTTTAGTCGACTCACCCAATCGCTTGCATTTATCCCAAACGTATTACGTATTAGTGTTGTATTGAGCTTAGAATTTTCTGGACGCTTAGCGAGAGTTGGGTACTCTTCAGTCGTTATTGAGTTAACTGCTGGTGAACACTTCAGGACACCTTGTTCAACCGCTTCATCAAAAATAGCTTGCGCAAACTGGCTCCAGCTTACATGTGGTAATCCAGAGAAGTGGTAAATACCAAACCTATCAGTTTCTCCATTACAAATAGCCTTAGCGATAGTTACTAACGCAGATGCGATATCACCGGCATAAGTCGGCCCACCAAACTGATCTCCCACAATACTTAGAGATTCATAGCTATTTGCTAAACGCAACATGGTCTTAACAAAGTTATTGCCATTCTCACCAAACACCCACGCAGTACGAAGGATAATATGTTTTTTACACTCTTGTGCTACGGCGATTTCACCTGCTAGTTTACTTTTACCGTAAACACCTTGAGGGTTTGTAGCATCCGTTTCTGCATATTCGCCTACTTTATCTCCATCAAAAACATAATCCGTAGAGATATGCAGCATTGCAGCACCAACGCTCTGCGCTGCTTGTGCGAGGTATTTTGGACCATCACGGTTTATCGCATAAGAAAGGTCAAGCTCCTCTTCAGCCTTATCAACCGCTGTATGTGCCGCTGCATTAATAATGATGCTAGGCTCAAATTCAGCCACAATAGCATTAACGGCCTCTTGACTAGTAATATCAAGATGCTCTCTATCAAGAGCTAATACTGCTATATTTTCATTATTGGCTAATTGTTTAGTTAGACAAGAGCCCACTTGACCATGACAACCGGTAATTAATACACGCATTAAGCATCAGCCCTCTTTTGAGATTCACTAACTAGGCGCGTTAAGTACTGACCATATTCATTTTTCATCATTGGTTTAGCTAGAGTCAGAACTTGTTCATCACTCAACCAACCGTTACGCCAAGCGATTTCTTCTAAACACGCGACTTTCAAACCTTGGACATTTTCAATCGTTTGGACGAAAGAAGAGGCTTCGTGTAGGCTTTCATGCGTACCGGTATCTAGCCACGCAAAACCGCGACCTAATAATTCCACATTCAGTGAACCATCGTTTAAGTACATTTCATTTAGCGTGGTAATTTCTAACTCACCACGATGAGAGGGCTTCACTTGCTTGGCCATTTCCACCACGCGATTATCGTAGAAATACAAACCCGTTACCGCGTAATTGGATTTTGGTGTTGCCGGCTTTTCTTCAATCGAAATCGCTTTCATCTCTTCATCAAATTCGACCACACCAAAACGCTCTGGGTCTTTGACTTGGTAGCCAAAAACTGTCGCACCACTTTCACGGCTGGCAGCATTTTTTAAAGTGTCACTAAATGATTGCCCATAGAAGATATTGTCGCCGAGTACTAAACAAACAGAATCATCACCAATAAAATCTTCACCTATAATGAAAGCTTGTGCTAAACCATCTGGGCTTGGTTGAATAGCATACTCAAGACTAATACCAAAATCAGAACCATCACCAAGCAAGCGCTTAAAACCTGCATTATCTTCTGGAGTCGTGATAATCAAGATGTCTTTGATTCCAGCTAACATCAATGTAGAAATCGGGTAAAACACCATTGGTTTGTCGTAGATCGGCAAGAGTTGCTTTGATACACCACGAGTCAATGGGTACAAACGAGTGCCTGAACCACCAGCTAGAACAATACCTTTCATTATTTACTTCCCTTTGATTCAGTTTTTTCTACACCTAAACGCTCACGTTGGTAACTACCATCTTGTACATTTTGACACCACGCTGAATTGTCTAGATACCATTGCACCGTTTTACGAAGACCTGTTTCAAACGTCTCCTCGGGTGTCCAACCTAACTCACGCTGCATTTTAGATGAGTCAATGGCGTAACGGCGGTCATGACCAGGGCGGTCTTGAACATAGGTAATTTGTTCTGCATACGCTGACTCTTTCGGTACTAAAGTATCTAAGATGTCACAAATAGTGTTTACGACTTCGAGGTTTTTCTTCTCGTTGTGGCCACCAATATTGTATGTCTCCCCGACTTTACCTTCAGACACTACTTTGTAGAGTGCCCGTGCATGATCTTCAACAAACAACCAGTCACGAATTTGGTCGCCTTTACCATAGATAGGAAGGTCTTTTCCTTCTAAAGCATTCAAAATGACTAATGGGATCAATTTTTCAGGAAAATGGTAAGGACCATAGTTGTTAGAGCAATTGGTTACGATAGTAGGGAGACCGTAAGTACGTAACCATGCGCGTACTAAGTGATCACTTGATGCTTTTGAAGCAGAGTATGGACTTGATGGTTCATACGAGGTTGTTTCCAAGAACATTGGCAGCTCAGTCCCTTCTGGAACTTCATCCGGATGCGGAAGGTCGCCATACACTTCATCAGTAGAGATATGGTGAAAACGAAATTCTGCTTTTGCACCCTCTTCAAGCTTATTCCAATATTCACGTGTCGCTTCTAGCAAGGTATAAGTGCCGACAATATTGGTTTCGATAAACGCTGCAGGGCCGGTAATAG
>NZ_JBFRVX010001046.1:0-1433 GCF_041475345.1 Vibrio sp. 10N.222.48.A3
CTCCCTCTTCCTAGCTTCGTACGGTCGACCAAGTCGTTTGGCAGCCATTGAGTGGCAACACCATGATAGGTAGTCACTAAACGGCAAGGGACTTGGTCAACATGGAAGCGTGGACACATCGCTTTATTCAGAACCGCTAAACGGAGCCCTACTTCTTCAAGATCAAACAAACAACAGAACATATCCACCAGCTCTACCATGTTTTCTAGTAGTGCTTTAGATGCGGTTTCGTCGGTAGCAAACTCCAATTTCTCATAGGCGTTGTCTGGAGACAGGCTCATAGATTTACTGAAGTTTGGATTCAAGGCGATAAATTCACTGATTGCCATTGTTAAATCTTCATCAAATGTACGCTGCCAAATCGCAATATTGACATTGCTTTGATAGATGTCTGCCAGCACCGTTGGCTGCTCAGAAGCGCTATAGCATGGAGCATGATTCGCATGAACCTTGATACTTGCAGCAGAACCAATGTTAAGTGGCTGATTATTATCGGTTGTCACAGGTTTCGTTAACACGGCATTCATTACGTCATCTCCTTGATACATGCTTGTTGTTTTCCTCTTACCGATACGAACGTTATTCTCAGTAAGAGTGATATTTTAGTTATGTTATAACATAACTAAAATATCACAAGCAACTTGCCGTACATGTTTCCAATTATATGGATATGCCTTTGCAGCCTTAGGTAACTTGATGAATGTGGATCACTGCAGAAAAACGCGAAAGCTTAGCTATGGCGTTCATATAAATTGACTCACCAAACAACTGCTTTCACATCATAAGCCCCAAGTTGGTCGAGAACTCAGACACGAAAGTGTTGAATTACGCGTTCTATAAGTTCAGAGATGTCGTTGATGTCACATGTCGTTACACAGCATGACGTCTTAAGGCTTTACATCTTGAGCGAGGTAAACAACAATCCCTGAGAATAAATCCATAACATAATGTATTTAGAAATTATGAGCAGCACAGAAAACAAAAAATCGAGTCCTCTTTTCGAAGTCGTATTTAACGTCTTTCTTCCTTCATTCATCTTAATGAAGTTCAGTGGAGAGGAACACCTAGGAACTGGCTTAGCACTACTTGTCGCGCTTGCCTTCCCTATTGCTTACGGTGGTATGGAGTTAGTCCGCAACAAGAAGTTTAACTTCATCGCGGCACTTGGCTTTGTCAGCGTATTATTAACCGGCGGTATCGGCTTCTTCGAACTTGATACTCGTTGGTTAGCATTAAAAGAAGCATTAATACCCGGCCTAATTGGTTTAGCGGTTCTTGGCTCAACCTTCACTCGCTACCCGTTTATCCAAAAAGTTATCTTCACGCCTGCACTGTTAAACATATCTCTAATCGAAGAGCGTTTAAGAGAGTTTGGTAACCAAGCAGAGTTTAATCGTTGCCTAATGAAGTCAAACTACCTATTCGCTAGTACC
>NZ_JBFRVX010001047.1:0-379 GCF_041475345.1 Vibrio sp. 10N.222.48.A3
AAAGGTGTACTCACCCACAGTGCTAGTAGAGAAACTAATCGTAAAGACAGGAACCTCTGGGTTGGCGCCATCTTTCACAAAGCCAATGTACGCCCCAGTCGTGTTGGGATCCGCTTTAAGCTCAACGACCAATCCATTCGATTTGAGTGTGTCGTTGGTATTAAACAGGCTTGGCTCAATGCGGAAACTGGTCACATTGTCGCTTTGATTGGTAAAGGTGATCGTCTCTGTTTGACTCACAGGCGCGTTGCTTGCGGTTGAGCCGTCTGCAAGATTAGATTCCGATAGCGTGACGCTTGGAATGGTATTAATCGTTGGAATATCACCATCGGTGATGGTCAACTTCACGGTAGATGTCACAGGGTCTTTATCAAAGTCA
>NZ_JBFRVX010001048.1:0-1409 GCF_041475345.1 Vibrio sp. 10N.222.48.A3
AACATTGGACTTTTTTAAATAGCTCACATGTCCTAAAACACCAGAAGTGGGTGGCATTGGTAGTTGCTCAATTCGCTTCATTTTCATTTCCTTATGTATATCATTGATGGCGCGTAACAATACTGAAGTTACGGCTAGAGCGATAAGTAAAAGTCAGCATCTAATTTAGCAAGTTTCATGGTTTGGTAAGTAAAGGTATGTAAGTGAGTGGTTAACCGCTAAGTTTACGAAACCTCGGAACCGGAGATTCCCCGACAATTACTTAACGAATATTTTTGATAGTGGACTAATTACGCCGTTGGCTCCTCTATCTATGATGTGGGTATATATTTGCGTTGTTTTTAGATCGGTATGTCCAAGCTGTTCTTGAACTGTTCTAATATCAGCACCGCTTTGAAGAAGGTGCGTCGCAAATGAATGCCTTAAAGTGTGGCAGGAAATGTTTTTCTCAATGTCGGCTTTTTGGCTAGCGACCTTAATGTGTTTTTGTAGCGCTGTTGGATGAATATGATGCCTGCGTAATTCACCTGTTCGTAAATCGGGTGCCAGACGAGCAGAAGGAAAAAGAAATTGCCAATTTAAGCTTCTTTCTGCACTCGGGTATTTTTTAGCTAGAGAGTCGGGCAGGTATACGCCAGAAAAAGCTTTATCATGTATATCTTGCTGATAGTATTCTGCGGATTTTTGTTGTTGTAACTTGATTGAAGGGAAAAGCTCGGGGGCTATTGTCACTATACGGTTCTTTCCTCCTTTTCCTTGCCACACTCGCACTGATTTGTAGTCATAGTCGATGTCTTGCATTCGTAAGCGTAGACACTCCATCAACCGTAGGCCTGACCCATACATTAATTGGTAAGGTAATTTGAAGTTAGGTGAGCAGTGGTTAAAGAACCTGCCAATTTCTTCTGGAGTCATAACCGTTGGCAACTTTCGGGATTTGTCTGAACGACGAAACTGCATATCAAGTTCAATGGGTTCCTGAACGATTTCTTTGTATAAAAAGACTATCGCATTGAGGGCTAGGCTCTGCGTTTTCTGTGCTGACTTCCTATCAACAACTAAGTGCGTCAGGAAGTCTTCTACATGCCTCGACGTCAGACTTCTGGGATGCTTTTTATCATGATAAAGAATGTACTGGTGAATCCAATAGATGTACGCCTGTGTAGTACGAAGAGCATAGTGTCTCCCCAACATATACTCTTGTATATAGGCTAGAAATGGTGATTTTTGCATTTTAATTTTAACTGGTTATATGTACATGAATTGCAGTTTGGCACATCAATTCATGCTATATAGAAAAAATCTGTATTTTGGGATTCAGGCAGATGCTTGTAGTGCTTAAGTTGCTGTTAGTTTTCATAAAAACGGGGTATGGTTAACTTCATCAAGATACTAGATAGAAAAATTCT
>NZ_JBFRVX010001049.1:0-5550 GCF_041475345.1 Vibrio sp. 10N.222.48.A3
GCGCCCGTGTTAAAGGCCAATAACCATTACTACCTTGAATTCAGTATTCAAAGCGCCCCATTCCGCTTCTATTCTGATGGCCTTAATGATGCCTTTATCCAATCACATCATGATGGAGAAACATCGGTACTGCCTGTCGCGATATCACCCATAGTACTGGCTTCGCCGTACCGTGAACGTAATCAAATGCCTGAAGTTAACGCTGCTGAAATTGCATTGATTCCTCAACCAAATCAGATCGAACTCAAGCAAGGTAGCTTCGCGCTAAGCTGTGAATGCAAGGTTGAGGTTCAATCTCACCTTGCAGATAAAGCCGTCTCTTGGTTGCAGCAAGAGTTACTTTCTACCTTTGAAATATCTCTTTCGAATGAGCTTTCAACTGAACTTTCAAAAAACGAAAGCGGCGACATTCTATTTCGCAGCAATCCAACATTAGACGAAGCAGAATACAAACTCCGCATTACTGAACAACAAATAATTGTTGAATCAGGTAGCCAGTCTGGGTTTACACACGCCGTGGCAAGTCTGATTCAATTGGTTCAACAACTGGATGTCGAAAATTTTTCTATTCCATGCTGCAAAATCGCCGATCACCCTCGCTTTAAGTACCGAGGCATGATGTTGGATTGCGCGCGCCACTTCCATTCAGTAGAGCAAGTGAAGCGCTTAATCAATCAACTAGCGCACTACAAATTCAACGTTTTTCATTGGCACCTAACCGATGATGAAGGTTGGAGAATCGAGATCAAGAGCCTACCTCAGCTAACTGAAGTCGGCGCATGGCGCGGTCCTGATCATGCATTAGAACCGCAATACACCCACATTGCGGATAACTATGGCGGTTTCTACACGCAACAACAGGTTCGTGAAGTCATTGAATACGCAGAGCAGCGTAGCATCACGGTGATCCCAGAGATCGATATCCCGGGACACTGCCGCGCCGCAATAAAGTCACTGCCTGACATGCTAGTTGAGCAAGCAGACACCACACAATACAAGAGTATTCAGCACTACAACGACAACGTACTAAATCCAGGCTTGCCAGGTACTTATCAGTTCCTAGATGCCGTTATTGAAGAAGTTGCAGAGCTTTTCCCTAGCGAATTGATCCACATGGGCGCAGACGAAGTACCACCCGGTGTGTGGACCAACAGCCCTGCTGCTCAAGCTCTGATGAAAGAACATCAATATCAAGACAGCAAAGATTTACAAGGCCACCTATTCCGTTATGCCGAAAACAAACTCAAACAACTCGGTAAGCGCATGGTGGGCTGGGAAGAAGCACAGCACGGCGACAAGGTGAGCAAAGAGACCATCATCTATTCATGGCTCAGTGAAGAAGCTGCTATCAATTGCGCTCGCCAAGGCTTTGATGTGGTGCTGCAACCAGCACAGTTTACCTATCTCGACATGACCCAAGATTATGCACCGGAAGAACCGGGCGTAGATTGGGCTGCCGTTATCCCCTTAGAACAAGCTTATACCTACGAAGCCCTCGCTGAGATATCCGACACCGATCCAATTCGTAAGCGGATCCGCGGAATTCAGTGTGCTCTATGGTGTGAGATCGTTACCAATCAAAAGCGCATGGATTACATGGTATTTCCAAGAATTAGCGCTTTAGCTGAAGGATGTTGGACACATAAAAACAACCGAAACTGGCTAGATTACCTATCTCGCCTAAAGGGTCACCTGCCATTACTCGACAGACTCAATGTTGATTATCGCAACCCTTGGAAAGCTGAATAAAACGAAGCCAAAGCACACTCAAGTCGAGTGCTTGCTTCCCTGATTAAGGTGCTCAGTCAGATTCGACTCAGCATCATTATTTAAAAATTAGCTGCATAGATGCAGTTTGTTAAAAAGGAAATGACAATGAAATACGGCTATTTCGATAACGATAATCGCGAATACGTCATCACTCGCCCTGATGTACCAGCACCTTGGACCAACTACCTAGGTACTGAAAAGTTTTGTACCGTAATTTCGCACAATGCTGGCGGCTACTCGTTCTACAATTCTCCGGAATACAACCGTGTTACTAAATTCCGTCCAAACGGCACCTTCGACCGTCCAGGACACTATGTTTACCTGCGTGATGATGAGACGGGCGATTACTGGTCTATCTCTTGGCAGCCAGTGGCAAAGAACCTAGATGAAGCGAACTACGAAGTTCGTCACGGCCTGTCATACTCAAAATTCAAGTGTGAATACAGTGGTATTACAGCAACCAAAACGTTATTCGTTCCTAAGGGTGAAGATGCGGAAGTTTGGGACGTCGTGCTGAAAAACAACACTGACAAACCAAGAACCATCAGTACTTTCTCATTTGTTGAGTTCTCGTTCAGCCATATTCAATCGGATAACCAGAACCATCAGATGTCTTTGTACTCTGCGGGGACGTCTTACCAAGAAGGTGTTCTTGAATACGACCTGTACTACAACACTAACGACTTTGAAGGTTTCTACTACCTAGCTTCAACTTTCTCACCAGACAGCTACGACGGCCAACGTGATAACTTCCTTGGCATGTACCGTGATGAAGCGAACCCAATTGCCGTTGAGAACGGTAAATGTTCTAACAGCGCTCAAACCTGTTACAACCACTGTGGTTCTCTGCACAAGCAATTTACGATTCAGCCGGGTGAAGAAGTTCGCTTTGCTTATGTACTCGGTATCGGTAAAGGAAACGGCGAGCGCCTACGTGAAAAGTACCAAGACACAGCCAACGTCGATGCCGCTTTCCAAGGCATCAAAGATCACTGGGACGAGCGTTGCAACAAATTCCAAGTTAAGTCTCCAAACGAAGGCTTAGACACCATGATCAACACATGGACGCTATACCAAGCGGAAACCTGTGTTGTTTGGTCTCGCTTTGCATCCTTCATTGAAGTGGGTGGTCGTACTGGCCTTGGTTACCGTGATACTGCGCAAGACGCAATCTCAGTACCTCATGCCAACCCACAAATGACCAAGAAACGTATTATCGACCTGCTTCGCGGCCAAGTGAAAGCGGGCTATGGTCTACACTTGTTCGATCCAGACTGGTTCGATCCAGAAAAAGCAGACATTGAACCTTCAAAATCACCAACGGTTGTTCCAACACCGTCAGATGACGACAAGATCCACGGCATTGAAGACACCTGTTCTGATGATCACTTATGGATCGTTCCGACTATCATCAAGTATGTAATGGAAACCGGTGAACACGACTTCTTTGATGAAGTAATTCCATACGCAGACGGTGGCGAAGCGACCGTTTATGAACACATGAAAGCGGCACTGAACTTCTCTGCAGAATACGTGGGGCAAACCGGTATCTGTAAGGGTCTTCGTGCAGACTGGAATGACTGTTTAAACCTTGGTGGCGGTGAATCTTCAATGGTTTCATTCTTGCACTTCTGGGCTCTACAAGAATTCCTAGATCTTGCTAAGTTCCGTAATAACGATGCTGACGTTGCTAAATACACAGAAATGGCCGCGAACGTACGTGAAGCGTGTGAAACACACCTATGGGATGACGAAGGTGGCTGGTACATCCGTGGTCTAACAAAAAATGGCGACAAGATCGGTACCGCTCAACAAGCTGAAGGTCGTGTACACCTTGAGTCAAACACGCTAGCGGTTCTATCTGGCGCGGTTTCTCAAGAGCGTGGCGAGAAAGCGATGGACGCTGTTGATGAGAACCTATTCTCTGAATACGGCTTGCACCTAAATTCTCCTTCATTCGCAACACCAAACGATGATATCGGCTTTGTGACTCGCGTTTATCAAGGCGTAAAAGAGAATGGCGCAATCTTCTCTCACCCGAACCCATGGGCTTGGGTAGCAGAAGCGAAGCTAGGTCGTGGTGACCGTGCGATGAAGTTCTACGACGCACTGAACCCGTACAACCAAAACGACATGATTGAAACACGTTACGCAGAACCATACTCGTACGTGCAGTTCATCATGGGTAAAGATCATCAAGACCATGGTCGTGCAAACCACCCTTGGTTAACGGGTACCTCTGGTTGGGCTTACTTCGCGGTAACCAACTTTATTCTTGGTGTTCGCACAGGCTTTGAAGGATTAACAGTCGATCCTTGTATCCCGACTGATTGGCCGGAATTCGAGGTTACTCGTCAATGGCGTGGCGCGACTTACAACATCACAGTGCAAAACCCGAATGCAGTAAGCAAAGGGGTTACCTCTATCACTATCAACGGTGAGTCAGTTGAAGGTGCAATCCCAGTACAAGCAGAAGGCAGCGTGAACGATGTTGTCGTTGTTCTAGGCTAGTCACTTAATTTAACGAACAGCTCTTGCCTCAAGTCTTTATCGACTTGAGGCAATGAGACTAAAAGGATTTTCTAATGATTAAATTTGGTACAGGTGGCTGGCGCGCTTTCATTGGTGAAGAGTTCACCAGAGACAATGTTCGCCTTGTAGCGCAAGCGCTCGCTAACATCATCAATAATGAAGATGCAGCCAAGAATGGCTTCGTTATTGGCTATGACCGTCGCTTCCTTTCAGATAAAGCGGCATGCTGGTTTGCAGAAGTACTTGCGGCGAACAACATCAAAGTAAGCTTCATTGATAAGTTCGTTCCAACACCTATCGTGATGTTCCAAGCAAAAGAGATGGGATGTATTTACTCTGCGTGTATTACCGCTTCTCACAACCCAGCGGACTATAACGGCATAAAGATCTTCATTGAAGGTGGACGCGATGCTGACGAGATCATCACAGAGAAGATCGAACAGCAAATCGCAACACTGACCAACGAAGATGTTATACGAGTCGATTTTGAACAAGCGTTAAACGACAAAGAAATCGAGATCATCAACCCGATGAACGACTTTGTTGATTCAATCATCAACTTCATCGATATCGATTCGATTAAGAAAGCCAACCTGCGCGTACTGATTGATCCAATGTTTGGTGTTGCGAAAAATGCTCTGCAAACCGTACTGATCAACGGTCGCTGTGATGTCGACGTAATCAACGATGGTAAGAACCCAGATTTCGGGGGTCTAATGCCTTCTCCGAATGCCGCTACGCTCTATCGCTTGAAGCACTTGGTGGCAGCAGAAGGATATGACATTGGTATTGGTACTGATGGCGATGCCGACCGTTTAGGCATCATTGATGAGAAAGGTCACTTCATTCACCCTAACGAAGTGCTACTCCTACTTTACTACTACTTACTGGAATACAAAGGCTGGAAGGGCTCTGTTGTTCGTAACATCGCCACCACGCATCTACTCGACAAAGTAGCGGCAGATCATGGTGAGAAGAGCTTTGAGGTTCCTGTAGGCTTTAAGCATATCAGCTCTCAAATGGAAGCAGATGATTCACTGATTGGTGGTGAAAGTTCGGGAGGTTTAACCATTCGAGGTCATATCAAAGGTAAGGATGGCGTATTTGCTTCAAGCTTACTGGTTGAGATGATCAGTGTAACAGGTAAAAAATTATCTGAGTTACTTGATGAAATCTACTCTAAGTATGGCTATGCCTACACGGCAGAAGGAGATTGCCAGTTTAAGCCTTCAGAGAAAGAAGCGCTCT
>NZ_JBFRVX010001050.1:0-2592 GCF_041475345.1 Vibrio sp. 10N.222.48.A3
TTGTAATAGTTTCCAGTGAATACCATCAATTGCACCCGCAAACTTCCAAAGTAATTTTAGGTCAACATCGTTTCCGTACGCTTCGCGAACCTTATTAAACACTTCAGATGCACCCAACTGCATAAACATTGAAACATCATCCACTCCAGCCTTTTTAACCATGCGTTCTAACGTCAGTTGCATGTTAGGCAAATCCCTTAATCTACGGCTAGCAGATGATTTTTTGAAGCTACGCTGCTGAATTGAATTATCGATTGAAGTACGAATAATACTATCCAATTCAGGATGCTCAGACGTAAAGAGATCCGTGATGTCGTAGTAATTCACGGTTGCTGTCGTCTGCTTTTTTACGTGACGATACTTTTCACAATCAAGCCCCGTCAGCTTTTTATCTAATAACTTCCCACCTCGAATGAATACACAATCTTCACTCAACAAAGCGAACATAGCGTCATTTTGAAAGAGGCCAATACCTCCAAACATAGATCGCTTTTGATGTTCACCAAATTGATTCACGTAATTAATAAATGCTGTCTCGGTCATATCCGTTGATCCTTAATCAAATTACCCCGATTAGGTTGATCGCCAGACAAGCAGCTTTTTATGCGAAAAATTTTAAATCTATTTAATGTTTAGGTGAATATTATGGTTTCGTTTGTCACCTTTGAAATAAATGATACTTCGAAAAGAAAAATAAGTCAGGGCGCAGCTCACATCAATCAGTTGAATATCCTTGCTTTTAATGATTTACATCACATTAAACTATCAAATCACGCCAAGAATTTAATTCTTAGTGATACCCCCGTTCAAGTTATCAAAGCTTATGTGGTTCGATGAGTATTGCCTCGCAGCATCGCGGCTTGTAAAATGGTACGACATACATGTTCTTACTCTTAATATGAATCATTTATCATTTTTCTGGCTACCACAAAATAAAGCTCTTCTCCTTAAGGGCCTAGAATCCGAGTTTGCCCAACTTGTTGGACATTCCATCTCAGCGGGAAAAATAACTCTTCCTCCGATTCCTGAGGTTGTACTTAAAATTCAAAAGCTATGTACTCTTGAACCAACAGGCGTCGCCGAAGTTGCCGAGTGCTTACTTGAAGACCCAGGGCTGACAGCAATCGTGATCAGAGTTGCTAACTCAGTTGTCTTCAACAGACGCAATATTACTTGTGTCGATGTTATGACGGCCGTATCGCGTCTTGGTATATTGAGAGTGCGTGACATTGTCACGGCTCAGGCTATTGAACAACTTAAACATTCCGTCAATTTGAGTAAAGAGTGCAACGAGCTATTGGTTCAGAGCGCTTCTGTATCAAAAGAACTCGCCGCAACTATGGTGTTAGTCACTAACCTATTTAAAGAACTATCCCCTACCGAATACCGTTATCTAGAGCATGAAAAGTCACTACTTGTTGGGTTACTTGCAGACATTGGCTTGTTCTGTTTGGTTAGTGAATATCACCTCTACCTAGACAACGGGAACTATTTAGATCACGACATCGCACTGCAAATATTCCAAGGCCAATGTTCAGCAACCAGTAAGTTGGTCCTTAGACGCTGGGGTTTCGACAGCGACTTTATCGATGTGTGCAGCAACACCATTAATAATCACGAAGAGCGCGAGGTGTCTTACCTTGATATTGCGCGAATAGCTAACCACCTACTGATGTTTAGAAACAAGGATGAGAACATTGATGAGCACGAAGTAGAACTAAACGTGACAGGAGCGGAAGTACTTTATAAATTAAGCAACTTGAGCAAACAGGATTTTAATGCAAAGCTAAGTGACGTGATCAATACTAGCGGCTTCTAAGTTACTGTTAAATTGCTAGTAAATGCAATATGAAGTCAATGCAATGGGGAAAGCATGTTTACAGGGATGATCTTTATATTTGCGCCACTCGTCGTGGGGTATCTTTTTTCAATTTCGAACGCTCAGACGCTAGAATTTATCAACCGCTCTACTTCGCGGTTGATCTACGTGATTCTCGCGTTAATGGGACTTAGCTTAGCCGCACTCGATAACCTAGGCAGTAACCTGCAGACAATTCTTCTATACACGGCCACTTTCTTTGTCTGCTTAAGCGTTTGTAACCTAATGGCGCTACCTGCTATTGATAAGTTACTGCCACTCCAGACAGACAGCTGTAATAAGAAACTCCCCCTGTCTTCTATGGCGATGGAGTCTGCCAAACTCATATTAGTGGTCGGTTCCGGCCTTATTGCGGGTTTAGTTTTGCCTATTGGACTTGATTGGGTTGATACCGCGAGTGAATGGATTCTGTTTTTTCTACTGTTCTTTATTGGCATTCAGTTACGCAATAGCGGACTAACACTTCGTCAAATCTTACTCAACAAGCACGGTATGGTAATCGCAATCGCAATCATCACCACCTCAATGCTTGGTGGTATTATTGCGGCTTATATCCTTGATATTCCTTTGTTCAGAGCCTTGGCAATGTCTTCAGGGTTTGGCTGGTATTCTTTAGCCGGTATCTTGATGGGCGACGCCTTTGGTCCTATTTATGGCGGCGCTTCTTTCATGCTTGAGCTGTTAAGAGAGTTAGTTGCTTTAATACTTATTCC
>NZ_JBFRVX010001051.1:0-435 GCF_041475345.1 Vibrio sp. 10N.222.48.A3
GTTCTAAAACAAGCTAAAGGTTACTACGGAGCACGTTCACGTGTTTACCGCGTAGCTTTCCAAGCAGTTACCAAAGCTGGTCAATACGCTTACCGTGACCGTCGCAACAAGAAACGTCAATTCCGTCAACTTTGGATTGCACGTATCAACGCGGCATCTCGTCAAAATGGTCTATCTTACAGCCGTTTCATCAATGGCCTTAAGAAAGCATCTATCGAGATCGACCGTAAGATTCTTGCTGACATCGCAGTATTCGACAAAGCAGCATTTGCTGTTCTAGTTGAAAAAGCGAAAGCATCTCTATAATTTAGAGTTAGCTTAAAGGTTTAATAAAAGGAGAACTTCGGTTCTCCTTTTTTATTGCCTGCTATTTGGCTTTGCCGCATTCTCTCGCATCTAATTTTTATTCACTTGAACAAGCATTCTGGTATATAA
>NZ_JBFRVX010001052.1:0-537 GCF_041475345.1 Vibrio sp. 10N.222.48.A3
GAGATCCCCAACTCGCTCATTCTTCGCTCTTGAGGATGACCGAAAAAGTAGAAAGGTGAGTGGTTTTGGCTACTCACCTTTTTTAGTTTTAGAAGACGGTATAAATTTAAAAATCAAAGACAGTGAATAGGAATAAAACGATGAATCACCCGATTGAACAACTTGAACAGATCATGACTAAGCTGCGCGATCCTGAAGGTGGCTGTCCTTGGGATTTGAAACAAAATTTTGAAACAATTGTGCCGCATACTATCGAAGAGACGTATGAGGTGGTGGACGCGATTCACAACAAAGATTGGCCGAATCTACAAGAAGAGTTGGGCGACCTGTTGTTTCAGGTGATTTTCTACAGTCAGTTAGCAAAAGAGCAGGGCTTGTTTGAGTTCTCTGATGTGGTCGACGGTATCAATGAGAAGCTAACGCGCCGCCATCCGCATGTATTCTCTGATACAGAATTTGCGAACGATGAAGAAATTAATGCGAACTGGGAAGCTGAAAAAGCCAAAGAAAAAGCACAGGCAGGCAAAACTCAAGAAA
>NZ_JBFRVX010001053.1:0-869 GCF_041475345.1 Vibrio sp. 10N.222.48.A3
TTGGTTGGTTCATCGAGTAGCAGTACGTTACCGCCCGCTTTTAGCAGTTTCGCTAGGTGAACACGGTTGCGTTCACCACCTGAAAG
The DNA here is from genome assembly GCF_041475345.1 of Vibrio sp. 10N.222.48.A3. NCBI lineage: Bacteria > Pseudomonadati > Pseudomonadota > Gammaproteobacteria > Vibrionales > Vibrionaceae > Vibrio > Vibrio sp. 10N.222.48.A3. Next base: position 87 of record NZ_JBFRVX010001053.1, read on the forward strand.
CTGACCGATGATCTTCTGTTGGTCGTTGCCTTTGAAGTTGAAACGAGAGCAGTATGCACGAGCAGGGATTTCGAAGTTGTTGATCTTAATGATATCAGCGCCTTCAGAGATCTCTTGGAATACTGTTTTTGTGTCGTCCATGCTGTCACGGAACTGATCAACAGAAGCAAGCTTAACCGTTTCGCCAAGTTCAACTGTGCCTGAATCTGGCTGTTCTGCGCCACTTAGCATCTTGAATAGTGTTGATTTACCCGCACCATTGGCACCAACGATACCAACGATAGCGCCTTTAGGCATGCTGAATGATAGGTCATCGATAAGAACGCGATCACCAAATGACTTCGTTAGGTTCTTAACTTCAAGTACCTTGTCACCTAAACGCTCACCTGGTGGGATGAACAATTCGTTGGTTTCGTTACGCTTCTGGTATTGGCCAGTCGTCATTTCTTCAAAACGAGCCATACGAGCTTTAGACTTAGCTTGACGACCTTTAGGGTTTTGACGAACCCATTCAAGTTCTTTCTCAATCGTTTTTTGACGTGCGCTTTCGCCAGCTTTTTCTTGCTTCAAACGCTCATCTTTCTGTTCTAGCCAAGATGTGTAGTTGCCTTCCCATGGGATACCTTCACCACGGTCAAGTTCTAGAATCCAACCTGCAGCGTTGTCTAGGAAGTAACGGTCGTGGGTAATTGCCACAACAGTACCGCTGTAATCAACAAGGAAATGCTCAAGCCAAGCAACTGATTCTGCATCCAAGTGGTTGGTTGGTTCATCAAGAAGCAG
>NZ_JBFRVX010001054.1:0-1446 GCF_041475345.1 Vibrio sp. 10N.222.48.A3
TTATTAGACTTCGCGTGTTCTCAGCAATACAGGGCTATGTCGGCATTTGAAGATACCGCAGAGGTCACTATTTATTTTGCGGCTGAAGCTCAAGGTAAAGGTTTAGGCTCTAAGCTTTATTCTCAGCTATTTGCATCGATTAGTGATTGTGGTGTTCACCGCGTACTCTCAGGTGTTGCTTTACCTAATGAAGCTTCAATAGCACTTCATAAACGTTTTGGATTTCGAGAAGTCGGAGTGTTCAATGAATATGCGAAGAAAAACAATCAATACATCAGTTCAATGTGGTTAGAGAAGGCGTTAAACAAGGAATCAGATTGATTAGGATGGTTCAAACACGATGCAATACTCTTGGCACTTTTCTATGCCGTATTCAGATGTGATTTGAAAACAAAGGACACAATATGGAAGTAAGGTTGGTCAAAGGTTCCGATCCTAAGTTCGCTGAATCGATCACTAAAACGAATATGGCGAGTTACTATCAAGCTCGTGGAATCGCTTGGGGTCATAGTCAGTTTTTACGTAGCTGGGATGAACTGGATAACTATGAAATTTATGTAGGGGATAGCCGTATTGGTGTTATCCGCTTCAGTTACACCAGTGATACAACGTTTCTTCGGGACTTGCAGATATTAGCTGAATATCAAGGTAGAGGCTTTGGCTCTAAGTGTCTCGATTTAGCTATTGAACATGCGAACAATCAATCATCGGCTCAGTTAGTGTTGCGAGTGTTCAGTGAGAACCCCGCCATTAAGCTTTATCAATCAAAAGGTTTTACTCAGTTGTCTGAAGTGAAAGGACTCGTTGAAATGGAACTGATTTTAGGAAGAACTATGGACACCATTATCAAACAAGCAATCGAATTGCGAAAAGAAGAGAAGTACCAAGAGTCACGTGACTTGCTGGCAACGCTACTCACTGATGAAAATTATGCCGCGAAAGCGCACTTGCAGATCGCGTGGTCTTACGATAATCAAGGTAAAGAGCGACAGGCGATTGAGCACTATGTGCTATCTCTGTCTGGCGTGCTTTCTTCAGTAGAGCGTTTTGATGCGCTGTTCGGTTTGGCGAGTACTTATCGAAGCCTTGGTCTTTATGCAGAGGCTTTAGGCTATTTCGAACAGACTAGGGCTGAGTATCCTGACTCGATAGAGGTGAAACCTTTCTACGCAATGTGTTTGTACAATTTGGGTCGCCATAAAGAGGCGACGTCGCTGTTACTTGAGCTTTTGGTATCTACGACTAATAGCGATGCGATTAAAGAGTACCAACGCGCGATCTCTTTATATGCTCAAGACTTAGATAAAACCTGGTAAGCCGCTGCTTATAAAGATCATGTACTAATATAGAAAAAGCCTAAGTATTAATAGGATACTTAGGCTTCAAGAATTCGGTTTTAGTTTGAGTTTAAACCGTTACTCTGAAAGTTCTTTACGAACGATCTCT
>NZ_JBFRVX010001055.1:0-3140 GCF_041475345.1 Vibrio sp. 10N.222.48.A3
TAGAGACATAGAGCACTACTTGTACATGAATGGGTTTGAGAACTTTTTCAGAGACATGGTTAAGATTCCTTATGATCACCCTATTCCAGCGAAGAAAGTTGTGGCGAAAGTTCTAAAGAAACACGCAAAACCAGACCTGGCTTTAGCGATCGTGTCTCATTGTGAGAATCAAGGACAAGACTGTATTCCATTGTTGTTGAGATGGACTTTGAAACGCGTGATCACCATGGCAAACGGAAATACCTAGCTTCTTGCTTATCTGATAAGTGCTATTAGTTCTTCTGTTGATAATTTCTTGAATTGATTAAGAAACCAAAAAAGGCACACCAAGTGGTGTGCCTGTATAAATCGATATACAAATTAATTGGGGGTTATCTTGCAAGAGTTCACAGTGACTAAACTAAGGTTAGGTTAACGAATTAAGGCTAGGTTAACGAATTAAGCCTTCGCTTGCTTAGCGTGTGGTTCAACCGCTTCCGAAGATTGAGTCGATTTTTCGTGAAGCCAAAGCCCCGTTGCTTTCATCAAGTATCCAAAGACACCACCAAGCAGTAAAGATGGCACGACAAGTTGCCAATCGCCGCCTGCTGCAAACGTCGCGCAGCAACCAATAAAGGTCCCTGGGATATAACCTAGCCACGCTTGTTTGGCTTGAATACACATAAAGAAAGCGACAATAGCGGTAATCATATAGCCTAAAATCTCTAACCCTGCGAAGGTCGAGCTTTCGATAATCACCATTGCCCAGAATACGCCAGTCATGTTGGTCAATAAGCTACCTGCTAGTCCTTTAACGCCGCCTGTTGGCGAAGCAAAATAACTGGTGCAACCTAAGAAACCGGCCCATGACAGCAAGCCGAAAGAGATAGCTATCCATCCCCATAGACCTGACAAAATACCTGTTGTTAATGAAATCGCGACTAATGTACTCATACTATTTCTAAAGCCTAATTACGAAATTCATCGCACCGGATTTAGCCTCACTTAAAATCAAGTAAGCATATTATGGGAAGAACGCCTTCTTTTAGCCGATCATGATCACATTAATAATGTACGTTAATGTGCATTTATCACCAGATAGAGACCGAAATCGCTTATTCAACATATTAGGTTATCAGCATATTATCAAATTACCGTTATAGAACTGACGGTTTGCCTTTCATCATGCGCTTGCCTTCTCGCTTAATACATTCAGCAAGTGGGTTTTCTGCCATATCCGCACGCCAAATAAACGAAAGCGTACGTTCCATTTCAAGCTCAGGAACATTCAAAGTAACGAGCTGGCCAGATTCAACAAACTGCTCGACATCGAGATAAGGTAAACACGTTAAATATGGGCCGTTTGCTACCAAACTTCTTAAAACAGGAACGTGTTCATATTCTCGCCAAACATCAAGATCACCAATTAAATGATGAATAGAGCTATCAAAAACTTTGCGAGTACCTGAACCATGTTCACGCAATACCCACTTCGCTTGTTCTAGTTGCGCCAAACTGACACGTTCACGCTTTGCAAATGGGTGATGAGCCGATGCAACCACCGTTAAATGGTCGGTACACCACACTTCTTGATGAACTCGGTTATCGTCACAGCGACCTTCGATAACGCCAAGGTCATATTGGTAATCTAATACGCCATCTATAACCGCATCGGTACTTTGTACACCAAGCGAGATTCGCATCTCAGGAAAGTCGTTATCAATAATACTGATGAGGTCTGGAACCAGGTGTTCTGCCGGGGTTTGGCTCGCACCGAGTTTGAGCTCTCCACTCAATAAATGCTGCTCGTAAAAACCCATTTCAATTTGCTGTGCATCTTGCAGTAAACGCTTCGCTTTTGGCCTAAGCCACATGCCCCAATGAGTGAGCGCCATTTGCTTGCCCTGCCTTTCAAACAAAGGCCTGCCGAGCATTTTTTCCAATTGTGCAAGAGACATACTTGTCGCCGACTGAGTCAATGCAAGCCTATCAGCTGCCTGACTTACGCTTCCCGAATCTGCTACCGCGTCAAAGACGGCGAGTTGCTTTAATGAATAACGCAAAATCTATCCTTAATTCTTTTAATAACTTATGTCCTGCTGCTCGTTTTTGTTAAGCCGATGAGCAATCAATTTCATTCTACGCCTAACCAAATCTATATCAATATTTTTGATGTGGTTTCTAAAAATTATCAATTTTACCTCTACCCCTCAACCCCCTAATCTGGAATGGCAGGACACAACGAGCCCTGCAAAACATTACTGATTAACCATGATTAACCATTACGGATTAACCAAGTCATTAACACTAGGAATTACACATGACGGATTGTTCAAGGGGGGGATATGGCAACCAGCACTTCTGAAAATCAGCAACTGTTCTCGCCAACAGAAATGATGGCGGAAGCCGAGAAATTTGCATTAAGCAAAGCAAATAAAACCAGCAGCATGACATTGAGTTTGGCAATCATGGCTGGCGCATTCATCGGGCTTGCTTTTTTATTCTACATCACGGTGACCACAGGTAGCGCTGATGCAGGATGGGGATTAAGTCGCTTAGCCGGTGGTCTTGCATTCAGCATGGGGTTAATCCTGATTGTTATTTGTGGTGGCGAGCTATTTACCAGTTCGGTGTTATCAAGCATTTCATGGGCTAATAAGCAGATAACCTTCACCAAGATGCTGTCTATCTGGGGCAAGGTATATGTAGGCAACTTTATCGGTGCAATGTTCCTACTGGCTTTGGTAAGTGCAGCAGGCTTATATCAACTGGATGGCGGGCAATGGGGCTTAAACGCTCTAAACATTGCTCAACACAAGCTACACCACAGCCCTGTTCAAGCTTTCGCTTTGGGTGTGCTTTGTAACTTACTAGTGTGTTTAGCAATTTGGTTAACGTTCAGCTCAGCTAACGCCATGACTAAAGCAATGATGACCGTATTACCCGTTGCAATGTTCGTTAGCTCAGGCTTTGAACACTGTGTGGCGAATATGTTTATGGTTCCATTAGGCATCACAATTCAAGCATTCGCACCAGAGAGTTTTTGGATGCAAATTGGCGCAACATCAGCCCAGTATGCAGACCTGAACATCATGAAATTTGTCACTGCAAACTTAATACCAGTGACATTCGGCAACATTGTAGGTGGTGCGGTATTGGTC
>NZ_JBFRVX010001056.1:0-3228 GCF_041475345.1 Vibrio sp. 10N.222.48.A3
GACAGCCTCTGTATCTTCACTAATTGCCGTAAACCAAGACAGCTGCGTTTATTCTAGCGCCCCACAATGCTTCCTGTTAAAATTTTGGACTTGAAATTTCTACCTCGAGTTCGCAATGACTTACCAATGCCCTTTGTGTCACCAACCTTTATCTCAAAACGATCGTACGTTTAAGTGTGAAAAGAACCATCAGTTCGACCTAGCGAAAGAAGGCTATGTCAATTTGATGCCAGCACACCACAAACGCTCAAAAGATCCAGGTGACAACAAAGAAATGATGCAGGCTCGTCGCCGCTTCCTTGAAGGCAACCACTACGATCCAATGCGTCAAGCCGTTGTTGGTTTATGCGCTAGCTATCTGCCAGCAACCGCCCCTAGCCTATTAGATATCGGTTGTGGTGAAGGTTATTACACCAATGAAATTGCGGTAAACCTTCAAGAAAAGAATGGTGCGACTTTTGGCCTAGACATTTCTAAGATTGCTATCAAATACGCAGCTAAACGCTACCCTGCTGTCGACTTCTCAGTCGCTTCGAGCCATCGCCTGCCCTTTGCGGAAAACAGCTTAGACGGCATTCTACGCATTTATGCGCCTTGCAAGGCTGAAGAACTGCAGCGCACCATCAAAGACAATGGCGTGGTGATCACCGTGACCCCTGCTAGCCGACACCTGTATCAGCTGCGTGATGCAATTTATGATGGTGTTCGCTTGCACGACGAAGATCCAGAAATGATTGAAGGTTTTACTCTTGAGCACCAAGAGCAACTAAACTATATGATGGAACTATCGGGGTCAGACGCATTCGACCTGCTACAGATGACGCCGTTTGCTTGGAAAGCGAGTGAAGAGTTTAAACAACAACTCATTGATGCTGAGCAATTCAACTGTGAAGCGGACTTTATGCTGCGAGTGTACCGCAAACAAATTTAATTGATATTGATTATCGTTTGCATTGAAATATCATCTTGCCTCCTTTAGTATGCGTGTTCTTCAAGGAGGCATTTCATGCAACGTATTATTCTTATCGGATTAGCTACCCTGCTCACAGCTTGTGCTAATCAACCTTCAAATAGCACTTCTCAACAAGTGGCTAACACGCAAACGGAAAACGTTTCCACATTCTATGACTACCAGTTTGCTTCTCCACAAGGCGAAACGCTTTCTCTCGATGCATTACCTAAACAGCTGATTGACGCTGATGTGGTTCTTATTGGCGAATGGCACACTCACTCGGCAATCCATCGCTTCCAAACCGATTTCTTAAAAGCACGTCGCAACGCCACATCAAACATCGCGCTTTCAATGGAACAATTCACTCGAGAACATCAAGACACATTAAACCAATATCTCAATGATGAAATTGGCGAACAAATTCTTATGCCTCAAGCGGCTGCTTGGCCAAACTACGAAAGTGATTATCGTGCACTGGTTGAGTTCGCTAAAACCAACAACGTCGATATCATTGCGGCAAACGCACCAAAACCCTTTGTACAGTGTATCGGCCGTAAAGGATTATCCTATCTAGATCAGCTAACGACGGAACAACGTCAATGGATTGCTTCAGAAGTGGATACTGGCGATAGCCCTTATAAAGAAAAGTTCATGGCTTCGATGCATCACGGAACACCAGAGCAAACAGAAAAACAGTTTGCGGCTCAAGTCACATGGGACGAAACCATGGCAGAGTCGATTGTTGATTACCTCGCATCAAACCCAGATCAGCAAGTGATTCATGTTGCTGGCAAGTTCCATACAGAAGATGGTTTAGGCACAGCTGCATCGATTCTGCGTCGCAATCCCGATCTAAAAATTGCGATTATCAGCCCAGTTAAGGAAATCGCTTCAGATAGCAGTGACTACCAGCTCAAAGTGCTTTCTCCACCCGCTCGCTTTGTTAAAAAAGAGAACAGAATGAAGGCATACAAACACCTATCTAAGCGCGGCGCTAGCCTAGAGTGCGACTAAACCATTCTTATCCATTCTTATCCATTCTTATAAGAGAACGAAACGATGGGCTAATTCTAGATAACTAGCCCATCGACAGAGCTTCATTGGCTCCTATCATCCACTCTAACTCTATATAACATTCAAATTCCTTATCGGCACAAGATTTGCTTAATAACTAGACGGTTTGACCAAGCAGACGAAAAAACAATGTGCGAATAAAAAAACATCACCACGGTGATTAAATGCACAAGTTTTTCACACCTCTGCCGATACTATATTTAAGGATAGGTAAGGAGAGCGATATGACACCAGTAGGAACGAGTAATACTCAGCTGTATTCACCTGCGAAAATGAACGCACAGAATAAAAGCACCGAGGCTGAAAAGCCTGCTCCACTCAAGGTGGAACAAAATACCGTTAAGCTTTCCGATGAAGGAAAAGCGCTATTATCTGCTCTTAAACAAATCGATAAAGAATCCAAAAAATTCGAAGCGGAAAATGCAACCGTTACAGATAAAGTTGAATCGTTCGCTCACGGCGCATTAGGCATGGACCACCCAGACAAGGTTGAAGAAGAGGATGATGGCTCATATTCAGCGGGGCAATTCTTGTCCGCGGCACTTACCGTAGGTGGCATCCTTATCGCTTTAGTCTAACTTTTTGCTTTAACCTAATTTCGCTTTAGCCTAACTTTACAGCTCTGCTTCTCTATTCTTTCATTACCTACCTTTTATTGAATAGAAGCAATTTGTCGTCACGACAACAGACCTGATTTGGTCTAAAAAACGAGTTCATTCCATAATTCCGCTCTCATTTTAATGGAATAATACTCGTGAAAAACACTTTTGAGCTTATTGATAAGCCTACCTTCTTTGGTGCTATTGCACTCCTACTCACGATAGTTTTCCCGCTCATTTTGTTCCCAGCACAGGGCGCAGACTGGATTGCGGTTGCGAAAACATTCATGACGGATCAACTTGGATTTCTATATCTTGCTCTAGGCCTAGCTGCTTGTGCCTTCATGGTTTACGTTGTGTTCAGTGATATGGGACAAATTAAACTGGGTGAAGCTGATGAAGAACCTGAGTTCAAAACTGCATCATGGGCAGCAATGCTTTTCTGTGGTGGTATCGGCGCAAGTATCTTGTACTGGGGCTGTATTGAGTGGGCTTACTACTACCAATCACCGCCTTTCCAACTAGAACCCGGAAGTGAAGAAGCGGTTCGTTGGGCGGCAACTTATGGTTTGTTTCACTGGGGACCAATCGCTTGGTCTATCT
>NZ_JBFRVX010001057.1:0-1091 GCF_041475345.1 Vibrio sp. 10N.222.48.A3
ATCAAAGATAACCTAGATCAAGTGCATCTCTACATGTACCTACAATGGTTAGCCGATTGCCAAATCAACGATGCACAGTCTCTTGCTGAAGAGAAAGGCATGGCGGTTGGCCTTTACCGTGATTTAGCGGTAGGCGTTGCAGATTCTGGCAGCGAGACATGGGCTGATGAAGGCAACCTAGTGATGGATGCGAGCATTGGTGCTCCACCGGATATTCTTGGTCCTTTGGGTCAGAATTGGGGTCTACCACCACTAAACCCAGAAGTGCTTCAAGTAACCAGCTACGACGCTTACATCAAACTACTTCGTGCCAACATGAAGCACTGTGGTGCATTGCGTATTGACCATGTTTTAGGTCTGCTGCGTTTGTGGTGGATTCCAAAGGGTGAGAACGCAACGAAAGGTGCGTACATCTACTACCCAGTGCAAGACATGCTGTCTATTCTGGCGCTTGAATCTCACCGTTACCAATGCAGCGTTATCGGTGAAGACTTAGGGACGGTACCGGATGAAATCGTAGACATCCTTGCTGATGCTGGCGTGCATTCTTACAAAGTATTCTTCTTCGAAACATCAGAAAATGACGGTGGTTTTATTTCTCCTAAGCACTACGCGTCACAATCGATGGCGGCACTGTGTACTCACGATATGCCAACGCTTCGCGGCTTCTGGCACTGTGATGACTTGAAAATGGGTCAAGAGATTGGTTTATACCCAGACGCACAACAGCTAGAAACTTTGTTCGATAACCGCTTGGAGTGCAAGCAAGGTATCTTAGACTCAGTGGCATGGCACGGCTTCCTACCTGAAGGTGTGGGGCGCGATGCAAGTCAAGTGCCGATGGATTCTTATCTTGCTGAAGCGCTTCAGTTGCACGTTGCGGCTGGTGGCTCAACACTCCTGAGTGTTCAGTTGGAAGATTGGCTAGAGATGGATAAGCCCGTTAACATCCCTGGTACGGTCGATGAGTACCCTAACTGGCGTCGTAAACTATCAATGAACTTGGACGAAATCTTCGCTCATGAAGGCGTGAATCGTATCGCCTCTAAGCTAACTGACGTACGAGAAAAAGCAGCTAAGTAATGGAGTCG
>NZ_JBFRVX010001058.1:0-276 GCF_041475345.1 Vibrio sp. 10N.222.48.A3
AGACGTTCAGCAAGATCTTGAAAAATACCAATTTTAAGTGGTTTCGCTTCACCTTCTAGAGTAAAGCATTTAGGGAAACATTCAGCAACATATGCGATAACTTCTTTGCTGTTTTTTAACTTTTCAGTGTTTTCCATGTGGGTTCCTGGTTTTTGCGGTTTTCCGCGAACATTAAGAAAATATTTTTACGTATTATAGAGAGATGCTTGGGAAAAACCACAGTAAGAGAATAATTTATGCCTTGTTCGCGTGCGAATTAAGCAGCTTTTCCACTTC
>NZ_JBFRVX010001059.1:0-380 GCF_041475345.1 Vibrio sp. 10N.222.48.A3
AAATAGAACATTACCAACGCTTAACCAAACAAGCCGTTGCATTAATTGAATCAGAACCCGATCTAACTGCTAATCTAGCTAATATCAGCTCATTATTATTCATGGAGTTGGATGAATTAAATTGGGCAGGCTTCTATTTAATGAAGCAGGACCAATCTAAGGAAAAAGACGAACTTGTGCTTGGCCCATTCCAAGGTCAACCAGCTTGTGTTCGAATTCCGGTAGGGCGTGGTGTGTGTGGAACTGCGGTCGCGACGAATACAGTTCAGCGCATTCATGATGTTCATGAATTCGAAGGACACATCGCTTGTGACGCTGCAAGTAACTCAGAAATCGTTATACCATTTTCGATTGACGGGAAAATTGCGGGCGTTCTTGAT
>NZ_JBFRVX010001060.1:0-2484 GCF_041475345.1 Vibrio sp. 10N.222.48.A3
GAGATAGAGATAGAGATAAAAGTAGCGGGCATAAAAAAACCCAAGTAAGTACCTGGGTTAGAGTTACAAAAACCACTAATCATTAATAGCGTAAGGAACCTGATTAGTAGCCAGCTATGCGTAACCTGAGGGTTATTTTTATTACTGATCGGCGGCCAAACCAAATGATGTAATAAAAATGCCAATATAGAGCGACCTAACGGTCGCTCTTTTGTCTTTCTTATAAGGACAGCTTATCCTTTTACACCACCCGACGTCAAACCGCCAACTAACCAACGCTGAGCCAGTAAGAACACGATAGTAATCGGAAGTGCGGAAAGTACCGCTGCTGCCGCAAAGTCGCCCCATAAGTAGTTCTGAGGATATAGGTACTGCTGCATACCTACCGCTAGCGTGTAAGAGTTCACGTCCGATAATAGGATGGAAGCAACTGGTACCTCACCAACAACACCAATGAAAGATAAAATGAATACAACCGCTAGGATGGGTACTGACAGTGGTAATAGAACCAATCTGAACGCTTGCCAAGGTGTTGCGCCATCTAATGCTGCAGCTTCTTCCAAAGAGTTATCAATCGTCTCAAAGTAGCCCTTAATCGTCCAAACGTGTAATGCAATACCGCCCAAGTACGAGAAGATCAGACCGCCATGCGTATTCAAGCCTAAGAATGGGATGTATTGCCCTAATTTGTCGAACAGTGCGTAGATAGCCACTAGAGCCAATACCGCAGGGAACATTTGAAAAATCATCATCGCTTTCAGGATAGTTTCTTTACCTTTAAAGCGCATACGAGCAAATGCGTAAGCCGATGTTGTCGACAGTGTAACAATAAGAATTGACGTAATACCCGCTACTTTTATTGAGTTCCACAGCCAAGTCAGTACTGGGAATGGAGGCGGAGTAACTGAGCCATCAGCATTCGTCACTGACATACCCAGAGCCAATTTCCAGTGTTCCAAAGATGGGTTGTCTGGAATCAAGCTACCGGTTGCAAAGTTACCTTCGCGGAATGAGATAGCAATAATCATCAGTAGTGGGAAAATAATTAGCGCTAAGAAGCACCACAGCGCAATATGCGTTGCCCATACTCGGTATTTAAGGCTCTTACCTTGTACCATAGCCATTGTCGTGCTCCTTAATCTTGAGTCAATTTAGTGAAACGAAGGTTTAGTAACGCTAGGGCACCAACCAATAGGAAGATAAGCGTTGCGATTGCACTTGCTAGACCAAAGTCTTGACCACCACCGCCTTCGAATGCAATTCGGTACGTGTAGCTTACAAGCAAGTCTGTGTAACCCGCTGGCTCAGAAGTACCAATCATGTTCGGGCCACCGTTCGTCAATAGTTGAATCATGACAAAGTTATTGAAGTTAAAGGCAAACGCTGCAATCAATAGCGGTGTTAACGGTTTTATCATCAATGGAAAAGTGATTCGCTTGAAGTTATCAAGGAAGTTAGCACCATCGATTGCTGACGCTTCGTACAAATCTTCAGGAATCGCTTTTAGTAGACCCATACATAGAATCATCATGTAAGGGAAGCCTAGCCAAGTGTTAACAATCAACACCATGGTTTTCGCTAAGATCGGGTCGGAGAACCAGTTTGGGCTTAAACCAAAGATACTCTCAAGCACCATGTTAATCTCACCAAAGCTCTGGTTGAATAGGCCCTTAAAGATAAGAATCGAGATAAATGCTGGTACGGCGTAAGGCAAAATTAGTAGAACACGATACACAGCACGGCCTTTCAGCTCTTCCCACTGCACAACGTTTGCCAGAACCAAACCAATTGCAAGTGTGAAGGCTACCGTACAAATGGAGAATACAACCGTCCAAATAAAGATACTGATAAACGGTTCTTTGATGCCGTCATCTTTCCAAACACGTTCAAAGTTGGCTGTACCAATGTCTACAACAAATCCTGGAGAAATGGTGTTACCGATAAACTCACCTTTCTCGTCAACCGGTTGGTAGAAACCCACTTCCATGTTTGGTTTCAATATTTCACCAGATTCATTGTTGTATAACGTTTCCCCGTCATCTTGAAGAGTGTAAAGCGGTGCAACGGCAGCAAATTTACGTAAGCCGCTCATGCGGATGTCATCACCATTTGGCAGATGGAAATCGACACCACTGATCACAGAGCGATTTTGGATGATCGCTTTGATCTTCTCTTTTTCACCTTGTACAGAGTCAATTGCAGATAGGTCCATCTCTGTTGATGTCATGCCTTCCAGAGAAAATACATCAGTTGCTAACAGCTGGTCGCCATCTTTCACAACGATCTGGTGACCGTTATCTGTTTTGTACAAAGTAAATGGGTAGCTTTCACCGCTTTGGAATGAACGGTCTAAAAGAACGGTTTGAGTACGCTCTAGAGAGAGCTGGTTTTTTGCGCTGTAGTTAGTAAACGCAAGCCCTACGGTATATGCCAGTGGGAAAAGAATGAATAAGATCATTCCGGCAATACCGGGGTAAATATAAC
>NZ_JBFRVX010001061.1:0-230 GCF_041475345.1 Vibrio sp. 10N.222.48.A3
ACCCTGAAACAAGTGTAGTCGTTTCTGGAGTTTCCTATTTGGAAACGGCACCTTTTTCAATCCATGTGATGAAAAAGTGGCTGAATAATATCAAAAATTGGCAGAAAATTACTCAAATGTTAAAAGATATAGCGAAAAAATCTAACAAATGACGGTTGGATCTCGTGTTTGATTTGCTATTGAGTTTTTTAAAATCAATGAGTTAGTGATTTTTGGGAGAGGCGGGATAG
>NZ_JBFRVX010001062.1:0-7322 GCF_041475345.1 Vibrio sp. 10N.222.48.A3
ATTTATGAGACCATCTTTTCCTATCAGTATGGTGCTTGCAACGACAGTGGTTGGCTTCCAGTCTTATGCGCAAAATATTGAGACAACGGATTCATTAGGTATTGCAGAAAGTAGCGCAGCGCAAAAGCAATCTCTGGCGTTACAAATCAGCGAGCGTTATTCCGATCTTGAGCTCTCCTTAAAAGCTCAGATCTCAGAAAAGAACTTATCCGCGCCTGTAGATAAATTGAGCTCTACTCAGCCCTACTCTGCATTTTCAAGCCGGATGCAGAAAGCGGATCTTGGTTATCGCAAGATGAAAGGGATCAACGACTTCAGCGACTCTGTGTTAGAGGTTCGCATGGCTGATGAAGCGATGATTGAAGCCTGGAAGAACGGCGAAAGCCCATTATTCGCGTTTGAACCATCAGGCGATGATTCGAATTGGCAATACATTGAAGCGTATGACGTGTACGGACAAGTTCATGAATTAGATGTGTACCAAATGCCAGACGTCCCAGTGTTTGTGGTTGATAGTAACGGTGCTGAAGAGCTCAAAGCAGGCTTAATGGCAATGCAGGCAGAGATGCAAAAACTGGGTACTACAACGCAAATCAATGCCGTTAGCGATACCAATGCCGACGAGAGTAAACCTCAAAAACCGTCTTTGATGAACAGGGCACGTCGCTCGATGGCCTTGTCGGAACTTGAGCCGTTGAATACCACACAATTAACCAAAATCCGTTTAGCCGTCGACCAAGAACCTTGGATCTCTGGTAAAGCGGAAATCTACGCTATCGTGACGGGTGTCGATTCAAGTCGTTTAGAGCCCCAAATCGACCTCGTTGAGATGCCTTATCTGGACTACGACAAACAGACGTACTACCCGAACCAGACCGTCATCTTCTGGCCTCGCTACCGTTGGGGCGCTGCAGATATGATCTTAATGGAACACGATGATGGAACAGATTATAAAGCACTAGCAAAACTCTTGGTTCAAGCCGCAGAAGAGATACTGAAGATGATTCCTGATCCAGAAGTTCAAGGTTATGCGATCATCCCTCAGATCACAGGCAAGATTATCGATGTGATTCCTGATGGTGTATTAGTGAATGATGATGACTTCGTGGATGTGTACTACACCTTAATGCAGAACACACCTTATGTAGACCGTCCGGGCGCAGGCGGAAATGCTGTCGCATCGTTTGCACCAGTCACGATTTCACCAACAGAGTAAGTCGTTTCTTATTCAGTTAGGGCTTAAACGCTAGGCCCTAACTCTTCATTATCGAAGGTAAGTCAAACACAAGAGACCTACTCAGAACCTAATTACAGGGAGTAATCAAACACAATGATGTCTTCTAAAAGCGGACGAAATACATCTTTCAGCGCATCATGCTCAGGGTGCGGAAGGTAATTCTGGCGGCCTTCTTCATCAGCGAACGTCATTAACACTGAGTGGGTATAACCTTGATTCTTGTTTTCAGGGCTGTCATTTAATCCCCATTCTACTGAAGTGACCCCTTCAACCTTGTTTGGCATCGCTTCAAACAGCATCTTTAGTTTTTGAACCTCTGAAACCTCAGCGTTTTCTTTAAACTTAATCAGTAGAATATGACGAATCATTCCCGTTTCTTTTTGAGTCATTCCTTGTCCTTTCGAGTCGTTCGCTTACTGGTTTGTAATGCTTAACCAACACCCAATAGCGATCTAAATTAGAGAACAACAAAATGCCACACGTTACACAACATGCCAAGGCTAGATCGCTAGAGTTTATAAAATACTCCACAACCCAATAACGAAAAATGCTGCACCCAAGGGCGCAGCATTTCTCATGACAATGGTAAGCACATCTTTAACGTTAATCACGACGACCTGTAAGCTGGATCGTTTGGTCTTGATCTACGTTCTTTTGGAATTGGATTCCGCCGTTAGACGCTTCATTTCTTCCTTCCAGTGTTAAGTCAGATTCAACACGCTCAGCCTTTACTTGATTACCTTCGCTTCTTGTCATGTCGATAGTCCCTGTATACGTACCGTCGGCAGCAAAAGCCGTGTTCATTGAAAGAGCCATTAAGCCTAGTGCGATTAACTTTTTCATACATCACCTCATATTCTTTTTAATTATTTGTTCGTTTGGTATCTGTGTTTCTTTGTTGAGGTAACTTTAGCGCTTGAGTGAAAGCCATTCGAGGAAAAGCAAGATTTACCAAATGGAAAATCAATGGATTAGCGAAGTTCTGACGCGGTGCTGTCTTATAAGATTTTTATTGGCACTATGATATTAGAGTCACATAATTTCAGCACGCCTACCGCACCGAAATTACTACCTATAAAAGGATTCATTTGGAGAGCCTATGGACATCAATCTAGACATTCAAAATATCCTCGTCATCAAGCGTATGTATGA
Source organism: Vibrio sp. 10N.222.48.A3 (assembly GCF_041475345.1). Lineage (NCBI taxonomy): Bacteria > Pseudomonadati > Pseudomonadota > Gammaproteobacteria > Vibrionales > Vibrionaceae > Vibrio > Vibrio sp. 10N.222.48.A3. The sequence goes on from NZ_JBFRVX010001062.1 coordinate 2,390, forward strand.
ACTTCGCAATGTTGGGCTGGTTGCGGAGTCGTTAGGAAAAACCTCTGGGGCGATCAGCAAGAACCTTTCGAAATTAAAGTTACAGCTCGACGACCCACTGTTCATTCAAACCAAACACGGGTTTGAACCCACGACTTTTGTTGAAACCAACATCGAAAATTTTGAGCAGATCTTGAGCAGCGTTGAAGCAATTAAACACCAAGTATTTTCGCCAGAAACTTACCAAGGTGATATCAAAATCTACGCAAATACACTGTTCTGGGAGCGCTTTGGCTCGAAGCTCTACTTTGCTCTGAGTAAAGAAGCCCCGCATGCTCACTACTCATTCGTTCGGTGGGGAAGCAATGTGAGGAACAGGCTCATCGACGGCGAAGAATCCATAGCGGTTCATTACTTTGATGAAACCTTGCCACAGTCAATTTCTCAAATGGAATTCGGTAAAGGAAAAGTGGTGTTCTTCGTGAGAGAGGATCATCCAGCGAAAGACTTTGAGTCGCTCGCCAACTACCCAATCATTCTATTTAAAACCCCGGGATGGAATGACAATAAATACCCGATCCTTGATCGCCTTAGGAATATCGGTTTTCACGTCAACCCAAGAGTGGAAGTCGACCACCCTGCGATGATTCACGACGTTGTGTTCAAATCCGACTATTTTGGTATCACCCTCAATGGCAGCGTACCTGAAGGCTGTCGTAGTATTGATTTACCCGAAAAACTGACGATCGATGTGGGTTATGTGATGAGCTGCCGTCGTTCACAGAAAGACGCGCCTTTGAATCAGTGGCTATTCCAAATGTTGAAATCCACCCTAAAAAACAAACAAGCGTAGTTCAACATCTAAAGGCCTAAATGATTAACGGGTTAAGAGCTTATAAAGCTTAAAGACTTAGCCGCTTAGCTGCTTGATGACTTAACTCCCTACCATCCAAAAAAGAAAAGGCTCCCGAGGGAGCCTTTGATTAGGGTTCTAGTGACTATTCGCTTATGTTTTTATTTTAAAATGCTTCTTCGAGCGTTTGTTCGTTCTTTTTTTCTGTTTGTTTCTCGCTGGTTTCAACCTCTTTCAAGCGCGCAGTGAAATGTCTTAACACCGGCGGCTCGTAGGTAAAGTCGAGCCCTTTCACTTGTCCTGCATTCTCTTTCACTTTTTCAAATGCTTCGATGATGAAGTCCATGTGGGTTTGTGTGTAGGTCGCGCGAGGAATGGTAAGGCGCAATAACTCTGCAGGGCATGGGTGTTGTTCACCGGTTGCTGGGTCGCGACCTTGCAGCAATGAGCCAATCTCAACCGCTCTGATACCCGCGACTTTATAGAGTTCACACGCCAAAGCATGTGCTGGGAACTGACCTGCTGGAATGTGAGGAAGCAGTTTACCCGCATCGACAAACGCAGCGTGACCGCCTGCTTGCTGGCACACGATGCCCATCGCTTCTAAGCCATCAACAAGGTATTGAACCTGACCAATACGGTACTCTAACCAATCTTGGCGCATGCCGTCATAAAGGCCAACCGCAAGACGCTCCATCGCGCCACCTTCTAAGCCACCATAGGTTGGGAAGCCTTCTTGCACCACACACAAAGTTCGACACTCTGTGTACACATCCATGAAAGAGTCGTCTTTAAAGCACAACAAGCCGCCCATTTGCACCATGGCATCTTTCTTGGCAGACATGGCTAAGCCATCCGCGTATTTGTAAGACTCACGCGTGATCTGTTCGATTGTCCAATCTTGATAACCCGCTTCTCGTTGTTGAATGAAGTAGGCATTTTCAGCGTAACGTGCAGAATCCATGATCACAGGGATGTCGTACTTCTGAGCCACTTGATACACGGCTTTTAGGTTGGCGATAGACACTGGCTGTCCACCAGCAGAGTTACAAGTAATGGTGCTCACAATATAAGGAACATTGGCTGCGCCCGCTTCTAAAATCGCTTCTTCCAGCTTCACCACATCGAAGTTGCCTTTGAAGTCCGCATTCACTGAGGTATCGAACGCTTCTTTGGTATAAACGTTTTTCGCCACACAGCAATTCACTTGGGTGTGACCTTGTGTTGTATCGAAGAAGTAGTTCGACAAGGCGACCATTTTGCTGCGATCGAGCCCTTTCTCCATTTCACGCTTCTTGATAAGAACAGGAATGTAGATCTGCTCTGCGCCGCGCCCTTGGTGTGTTGGAATCGTCAACTCGTAACCGAAGATATCCTTAACCGCGTTCGACAATGCGTAGTAACTGCGGCTACCACTGTAAGCTTCATCACCCATTAACATCGCGGCTTGCATACGCTGAGTAATAGATCCTGTTCCGCTGTCTGTCAGTAAGTCGATAAACACATCATCACTGTCGAGCAAAAATGGGTTCATCCCCGCTTCGACAATGGCTTGTTCACGATAGGCGCGCGTTGTTCTTTTTACTGGCTCTACAACACGAATACGAAACGGTTCTGGTAGATGTTTGAAGTTTTCCATAATAATACCTTTCAATACATTCTGATCAGGTCGAAATGTATTTTCTTTAGATGTCACGAATCCTCACCATTAAATTAATAGATCCATATAAAGACACACGGAAAATTAACAGTGAAAATAAACAAGTTAAATAATGATTTATTAATCAAACCTAAACAGAGGCTGAGATAATTAGCGAGAACGACAAAACAACGAATATTCTGCACGGAATAATAAGTGCGACATTCATGTGTTCAAAGGTTATCAAAGCTGCTGATAGGTAAACAAAGCACGCTGCTTTGCTGGCGCGTGACGCCTAGAGGGTACTACTCTGAAGAAAGGCGGAACGAGAGCTGGTGATCTAAGGTATACCAAGCTAACAAGGTTAGCCATGTTGTTGATTGCCATTTCAGATACATGTTCACAATATATCCCTACGTTGAAATCAAGATGATCCGGAATTTAAATATAGTGCAATTGTTTTATAAATACAGCTTAGAAAAGTATAAATGTGATCAACATTTAGAATGATGATTAAATACGATAGCATGTTATATAAACTGTGAATCACAGCAGTTTATATACTATTAAACTAGTTCAGCGAGTTACTTAATAATATCGAATCTCTTTTAAACTCAAGACTTATCTAATAAGGGGCGAAGATGGCTGTTTTCTAAAAAACTATCTTCTAGGAATCTATCTTCTAGAGAGCTACTGAGCTAAAGAGCTAAGCTCTAAAACTCACCGTTCTAAAAAAGCTAAGCACTAAAGTTCTCAGCCTTAACTAAAAGAGATAAGCTCTCACGCTCCAAATAACTCAGTTCTGATGAGTCTCAGCCCCACCAGAACCGTTTTGCAGGCGCAGTCGTGGATTACTTTTTCTTCACGACTTGCTTGATGGCCATTTCAGCCAGTTTTGGCGTCGCTGCTTTCAAAGCACTGGGGGCAACCTTCTTACCCGCCTTGACCGCTTTATTCAGTTGGCCTTTAACCGACGTCCCTCTTTTCATGGCTTCTAAACGTTGGCGATTTCTCTGAACGTTATTTGCGTCAGCGATACGTTCAATCAACGTCTGCCTTAAAGTATCTAAACCAAACTGTACCTTTTCTGGCGCAATCGCCAGCGGTAACACTATATCGGTTTGCAGCAAGATATGATTGTATTCGAGCGCTTGAGCAATGATCTTCGCTTTGGTCGATGTTGGATTATCTAAGTCATACGGCGGCTGCCAATCGTCTACAGGCTTTAATCGGTCTACCTGATTCACAACCGACACCACAATCGGTTTCTTGCGTGAGATGTTCTTAGGATCGTCATAGAAAGCATCAAATCTATCTTTCAATTGCTTATCCAAATCACGCGCAGATTGATTGGCTTTAAGCACCCATAGCACCACATCGGCTTGGGTCATCTCTTTCAGCATTAAGGCTTCGGTTTTAAGGTTGCCATCAAGCCCCTGAAGATCAACAACGCGAACATCATTGTCGTCGACAAACGCGTTATACACAGTTGAAGTGTCGGTTGATGGCAGTACATCCACTTCAGCTACCAACTCTTGCTTAAGCGCATTGATAAGCGAAGATTTACCAGAGCTGGTTTGCCCCACCAGCACTATTCGCACAGGCTCTAATTCAGGAGCAAAGCGTTGTTCGTCGAGTTCAGACACACCGGACGCTTTCAGTGCTTCATCTTCAATGCTGAAACGTCCGCTGTAGAGGTCAATCGCCACCGCAGCGACTTCATCTAACAAGGCTTGTTTAGCGGCGTGTTGCATGTCATCAACCACACCTCTTGTCATTGAAGATGTCGCTTGCTCTCTCCCTAAATCAGAAACAACTTTTAACGGGTTCAAATAGAGGTTTTTGAGGTGATTCCCCCAAATAGCGGCCTTAACGATCTTCTGCCCTAGCTCGCCATATTTATCATAGGCTTCGTAGCCCGCCTTAATGTAAGAAACCTTGAGATACTCAATGCCCGGTATATGCTCTCGTACTACCAGTTTGTAGCGTCGGCTGACCTCTTCGAACAGCTTTAGTCCTTCAGGAATCGAGAAATCGAGCGATTTCTTATCAAACTTTTTCGCCACAAACTCAAGTACTTCTAAACCGGTTTGGTCTAGGTTGCCCCACTCTATGTCGACCAGTAATTGTTGTCGTACATGGTGTTTTGAATCATTCCAGATCGACAGTTCTTTTTGAGACCAATCAGCCGAAGCCTTAACCAATGCATCGTTGATATCAGCTTTTTTATGCTGTGATTCAGCTTCAGCAGTATCCTCACCAAGGCCGTCACTCTCTTTATTCGAGAAGGGCTCCGTACTTGAAGAGCGGCTTGAAGAATCGCGTGAAGAGCGGCTAGAAATGAACAGAGGAATGGTGAACACCAAGGTACTCACGGCAATGGCAATCGACATTTCGAGTAGGTAACCGTATTTGATCGCCAAGAAGACACCAAAACCCATCATGATAATGCTTGGGAAGAT
>NZ_JBFRVX010001063.1:0-474 GCF_041475345.1 Vibrio sp. 10N.222.48.A3
GTAGTGATGGGTTTTTTGCTTTATATTGACGTTAATTATTTAGATTTCCTTAGAATCCATCATCTTGATATGAGCTTGGGTCAAAAATTCCCAAAGCCTATACACAATATGGTGGAGATACGGCGCGAAATCAGTAAACTAAAACGTTAATAGAACATATTATTGCCGAACTAATGGCTCAATCCATTCACTGAGAAGACTATGACAGAAGCATTCAAACATATTTCAGTATTGCTTAACGAATCTATTGACGGACTTGCGATCAAACCTGACGGTACCTATATCGATGGTACTTTTGGCCGTGGTGGTCACAGCCGTACAATCCTGTCTAAACTGGGCGAGAATGGAAGACTCTTTAGTATCGACCGCGATCCACAAGCGATTGCCGAAGCACAAAAGATTGATGACCCTCGTTTTACGATTATTCACGGCCCGTTCTCAGGTATGGCTGAATATGCAGAGCGTTATGACTTA
>NZ_JBFRVX010001063.1:1189-1760 GCF_041475345.1 Vibrio sp. 10N.222.48.A3
AGCGTTATGACTTAGTCGGTCAAGTGGATGGCGTATTGCTGGATTTAGGTGTCTCTTCACCACAGCTGGATGATGCTGAACGTGGCTTTAGCTTTATGAAAGATGGCCCGCTTGATATGCGTATGGACCCAACAACGGGGATTCCTGTTTCTCAGTGGTTAGTTGAAGCGGATCTTGATGACATCACATGGGTTATTCGTGAGTTCGGTGAAGACAAACACGCTCGTCGTATCGCGAAAGGCATCATTGCTTATCAAGAGAATGAAGAGAACGAACCGCTAACGCGCACTGGCCAGTTGGCTAAGCTTATCTCTGATGTCGCTCCAAAAAGCTTCAAAGAGAAAAAACACCCAGCAACACGTGCTTTCCAAGCATTCCGTATCTACATTAACAGTGAACTAGAAGAGATCGATACAGCACTGAAAGGCGCGGCAAGCATTCTAGCTCCTCAAGGTCGTATCTCTGTTATCAGTTTCCACTCGCTTGAAGACCGTATGGTTAAGCGCTTTATCCGTAAAGAGAGCCAAGGACCGCAAGTACCACATGGCTTGCCACTAACTGAAGAGCAGAT
>NZ_JBFRVX010001064.1:0-4262 GCF_041475345.1 Vibrio sp. 10N.222.48.A3
GATGTGGCTGGCGACACCGCGACATTGGCGCATCTTCTTGAGTTCGATTCGGTTCAAGGTCGCTGGAACCACGAAGTCATGGTTGAAGGCGATGAGATGATCATCAACGGTCAACGCATTAGAACTACGCAAGAGCGCGATATCGATGCGATCGATTGGTCTGGTTGCGATGTTGTCCTTGAAGCGACCGGTGTTCACCGTAAGGCATCTTTCCTAAACAAATACCTTGAGCAAGGTGTGAAGCGTGTTGTGGTATCGGCGCCAGTGAAAGAAGAAGGCATTGCAAACATCGTTGTCGGTGTGAATGACGCTATCTTCGATCCAGCGGTACATAAGATTGTGACTGCGGCATCTTGTACGACTAACTGTCTTGCGCCTGTTGTGAAGGTGATTAACGAGAAGTTAGGCATCGAGAACGCAGCCTTTACCACTATTCACGATCTCACCAATACGCAAACTATTCTTGATGCGCCCCATAAAGACTTACGCCGTGCACGTGCATGTGGCATGAGTCTTATCCCGACAACAACGGGCAGTGCAAAAGCGATTGTTGAGATTTTCCCGGAGCTTGAAAATCGTATTAATGGCCACGCGGTTCGTGTACCACTAGCGAACGCTTCTCTGACCGACATCATCTTCGAAGTGAAGCAAGACACCACAGCTGAAGAAGTCAACGCGATGCTGAAAGAAGCGTCTGAGAATGAACTGAAAGGCATTCTTGGCTTTGAAGAGCGTCCCCTGGTTTCTATCGATTACAAAGGCGACCAACGCTCAACTATCGTAGATGCGCTATCAACCATGCTAGTTGGTAAGCGCATGGTTAAGATCTACGCTTGGTACGACAACGAGATGGGCTACGCAACACGTACTGCTGAGCTAGTTCGTACCGTTGGTCTGGCTTAATTTATAAGATTTTTAAGAGATAGATGATGATGATGACAAACTCTCAAGTACACCCAACATGGCAACTAGATCTAGAAACTGGTGCGTTAGTGCTTACTCCGTGCCCAGGAACTAAAGACGCTGACCTAGATGCATCGTTAACGCAACTGAAAGCACAAGGCGTTGAAGCTATCGTGACAGCACTTGATGACCATGAGCTTGCAAGCAAAGACGTTGCGGCACTTGGTGAGAAGACACGTGCGCTAGGCATGCAATGGTTTCAAATCGAAATCGAAGACGACTGTGCACCGGGTGCCGATTTTGCTGCGAAATGGCAGGCGGCGAGCCCTGCACTACACCAAGTCGTGGATAACGGCGGCAAGGTAGCAATGCACTGCATGGGCGGCTCTGGCCGTACTGGTTTGCTGGCTGCACACCTGTTGTTAGAGAAGAGCTGGGACATGAATAAGATTGTTCAAGAGGTGCAGGCACTGCGTCCGGGCGCATTCACTAAAGCCATTCAGGTTGAATACATTAATGGCGTAGCTTCTGCGTAGCTCTTCATTCTTGAACCTGCAGCGTTGTTAACTGCGCAAGTTCACCGGATCGCCGGCCGCCCTAATCACATAGAACACCTATGCTCATAGGGCTGAACTTGCTTGTTGCCTAGCTGCAACTCCAATTATTTTGAGTATAAGTTAAGTGGAAAGTAAGAATTAGAGCTTTTGGACACCTATGATCTAAAAGCTCTTTTTGTTTAGATTGCAGAGATAGCGTTATGTTTTCAAATCTAAGTAAGAGCGTTCGCCAATACATGCTGGTGACCTTCAATTACTGGAACTTCACCATTACTGATGGTGCACTTCGTATGCTGGTGGTCTTGTATTTCTATGACCTTGGCTACAGTTCGTTAGAGATCGCCTCACTGTTCCTTTTTTATGAATTCTTTGGTGTGGTGACTAACCTAATCGGTGGTTGGTTAGGGGCGCGTCTTGGCCTCAATAAGACCATGAATATCGGCTTAGGGATGCAAGTTGTCGCCTTGGGCATGCTCGCGGTGCCAACCGTAATGTTGACCATTCCTTGGGTAATGGCGGCGCAGGCCTTGTCTGGTATCGCTAAAGATCTCAATAAGATGAGTGCTAAAAGCTCGATTAAAACCTTAGTCCCAGATGAGCAGCAAGGTGCGCTTTATAAGTGGATTGCGATTCTAACCGGATCTAAGAATGCACTGAAAGGTGCCGGGTTCTTTATCGGTGGCTTACTGCTTTCGACGATTGGTTTCCAATACGCAGTGCTCGCGATGGCTGCTGTGCTGACCTTGGTCTTCATTGGCAGTTTAGTGAGCTTAGAAGCAGACATGGGCAAAGCGAAAACCAAACCGAAGTTTAAACAAATCTTCTCTAAGTCTGAATCCATCAATATCTTGTCGGCTGCGCGTATGTTCCTGTTTGGTGCTCGTGATGTGTGGTTTGTGATTGCTTTGCCGATTTATCTAGGCAGTGTGTTTGGTTGGGACCACTCATGGGTGGGTGGCTTCTTAGCGGCTTGGACCATCGCATACGGTTTTGTGCAGGGCATTGCACCTAAGATTACTGGTAAAGCACAAGGCAAGGTGCCTGATGGACATGCAGCGCTACTATGGGCGGGTGCATTGGCTATTGTGACTGCCGGTATTGCCTATGCGGTGCAAATTGGCTGGCAACCAGAGCTAGTTATCATCGGTGGATTGATGGTATTTGGTGCCATCTTTGCGGTGAACTCATCACTTCACTCATACCTGATTGTGAGTTACGCGAAAGGCGATGGGGTTTCTCTTGATGTTGGTTTCTACTACATGGCAAACGCGATGGGTCGCTTGATTGGCACGATATTGTCGGGCTTGGTATTCCAGATGGCCGGTTTGTCTGCGTGTCTGTGGGTATCCTTCGCATTCTTAGCGATAACGACGGTGATCTCTCTGCGTTTACCTAAAGTGCCTGAAACATCAACTGCATGAGCCTCATTTGTAAGAGTTAAAGTCGCATAACCTAGAGTCGAATGAGCTAAATTCGCGATAAGCATCTCCTTTAACAATAAGCTGACTTGGTATTTATTCCGGTCAGCTTTTTTATTGCTATAGTAGAATGATTGAATATTAATCAGGCATTTACATGAAGCAGCGAATTCTCTTTTTTGATTTAGCACGATGTGTCGCGGCCATAGCTGTTATCGCGATTCATGTTTTGGCGCCTTATCGTAATGAATTAAGCACCATTCCTTTCGGTGAGTGGCTGACTGCCATTACGGTGAATGGTTTCAGCCGATGGGCAGTGCCTGTGTTCATCTTGATTTCTGGTGCATTGATGCTGAGTGATCAGCGCCCGTTTGATGCTAAATACTACCTCAAGCGCCGTCTGGGTAAGGTACTGATCCCATTCATTGTTTGGTCGCTTTTCTATACCTACCTATCAGGTTGGTCGCTAATGGGTTTTGATGCGGGCGTGAGTTGGGAGGTTTTGCTCAATAGTTATCATCACTACACGTACTATCACCTTGGTTTCTTCTATTACTTCATCCCACTCTACTTTGTGATTCCTTTTTTACAGATCATGGTCAGAAAGTACGGTGATAGATCTGTCTATGCCTTTACGGCTGTATGGTTGTTCACAACGCTATTGTTCTTATTGAAAATCGATGGCCCTTGGAGTCACGAGTTGTGGTTGTACACCGGGTACTTACCGTTGGGTTACCTGCTGTATAAGATGGTTCCACTTAACAAGATGACTGTCGGCGTGAGTGTGTTACTTGGTGGATTAGCGTTACTGACCACGGTTTATATGGTGGTTGATGCAAGTTTGGTCGCAGAAGAGTACACGGTAGGGCGTTGGTTATCTTACAAGACGTTGAACACCGTATTAGCGGCGAGCATGGTGTTCATGGTGTGCCGTTACTATGGTGAAGGCTTGTCTGAGAAGAGCAATCAAGTGGTTGGTTTTATCAGTAAACACAGCTTAGGTATTTATCTGCTGCACCCGATTTTCTTATGGCCAATGAAAGAGTTCGGTTGGTACCAAGGCCACCCTGCTTGGGTTATTCCATTATGGATCGTGATCAGCGGAGCTGGCGCGTTATGGATGAGCTGGTTGGTCTCTAAGTCAGAGAAAACACGTTGGTTATTGCCTTAGCGGTGGGTGCTAAGGCTTTCTGATGGATTGCTTAGAAGATACAGTTGAAGTACCTAATGTTTAGCGCTTCAATGCAAAGTGTAAGAACTTATCGCCTTGGTAGGTTAAGGTACCTTTGTCGCCAGGGTTCAGGGCGTGGAAGTAGTGGATTCCGACTTGGAACTCTCGTTTTGGACCAACCACACCACGTTGAACGTAAATCCAATACTCTTG
>NZ_JBFRVX010001065.1:0-3043 GCF_041475345.1 Vibrio sp. 10N.222.48.A3
AACATCGTGTCCATCAAGTACAAACTTACCTTGTGTTGCTGATGGTAGATCTGTGATTGCGATGGAATGTAACGTATCGCCTGTGTCGATATCACTGAATCCAAACTGACTGGCTTGCATTTGGTAATGCGTATCTTCAGTGCCATGTGCAAGTGTCGTCGCAGTAATGCTCGGTTGATCGTTGGTGCCTGTCACCGTTATTGTTATATCGTGGGCAGTGTGGTCTGCAGAGTAAACACGATATACAACTTTTTCTACTTCACCTTCAGCTAATGATTGCAAGCGACTATTGGCTACTTCATATCCCCAAGCGCCACTTGGTGTAATGCGTAAAAAACCACCAAAGGGATCGTGAATCGCCTGTTCTCCTAATAACAGATTGACCTGAAAATGGTCTTGCCCTGCATCAGGATCTGTCACACTCAGCAAACCCGATGCAACGACAGGCTGTAATGAACTGTGACCCACATTATGATCTTCAATAATCGTTCCGGTATCACTACCGCTTATAACCGCTTTATCAGCAACAGCACTTAAACTGCTGGTAGCTCCAGTATGAGTGACACCGCCATGTGCATCTTTGACATCATAGGTGAAATGAACTTTACCGTTATAGTCTTTTTCTGGTGTGAAAGTGTATGTACCATTTTGGTTATCTAAAATCGAGCCGTGATCTGGATGAAGGTTTGCTACTGTAAGCAGTCCAGAGTCATTTTTATCGACATCTATTGAATTTTGTAACAGTTGTGCAGCTGTAATGGTTTGTCTCGTATCTTCAGTACCTGCGTTGAGTTGTACTTCTGAAGAGCAATAAGGCCTGTCGTTACTACCATTGATAGTGATGACTATATTATGTGGTGTTCCATCTTTTGTGTGAACGGTGATAGTGTCTGTGAGTGTTTCACCCTCACCTAACTTATCGATAGCGGAGCCTCTGGTCGTGGGCCTTCCACCAATGTGACTGAGACTTCCAGCATCGGCATAGTAATTCCAATCGCCATTTGGATTTAAAATTAAGTCACCATATGTACCGTGATAGTTATACCCCACATTATTATCAGCAAAGCCAGACTGACCAGAGTCAGGATCAATCACAGATAAATGTCCATTAGCGTTTAGTGTACTAACTCGAAGTGTCGCCATACCCGATTGAGCATGATCTGGTGACATATTATCTCCAGCAGCTTTCTCAGTGACACTTGCAGTATCTATTCCACCTACCACAGCATTATCATTAGTGCCGTTCACTGTAATGGTGACTTGATGAGGTGTGCCATCGGCTGAATGAACGGTAATGGTATCAGTAGCGGTTGCGCCATTACCTAACGCTTGAACGATAGGATTGGTGTTATCAAGATCGTACGTCCAAGCGCCATTATCTGTTAGATGTAATGTACCTAAGGAGCCTTGGATATCAGTATTGGCAAAGTGTGCTTCACCGCTATCGGTATCAGTAATGGTTAATGTGCCAGTAGTTTGTAGTTGTGTCTCTTCTGTTACTGCGCCAGCACTTGTACCGCCAATTACAGCCGTATCATTGGTGCCATTTACTGTGATAGTCACTTGATGTGGCGTGCCATCAGCAGAATGAACAGTGATGGTATCGGTAGCGGTTGCTCCTTTGCCTAGCGCTTGAACTTGTGGATTCGTATTATCTAAATCGTAAGTCCAAGTGCCGTTATCAGTTAAATGTAAAGTGCCTAATGTGCCTGCAATATCAGTGTTGGAGAAGTGTGCTTCACCAGTATCTACGTCAGTGACAGTCAGTGTACCTGACGTCTGAAGTTGAGATTCTTCAGTCACTGCACCAGAGTTTGTCCCGCCAATGATGGCCTTGTCGTTAGTACCATTAACCGTAATAGTAATTTGATGTGGTGTGCCGTCAGCAGAATGAACAGTAATGGTATCGGTAGCGGTTGTTCCTTTACCTAACGCTTGAACGGTTGGGTTGGTGTTATCTAAGTCGTAAGTCCATGTCCCCGAATTAGTGAGGTGTAAGGTGCCTAAAGTCCCAGCAATATCGGTATTGGAGAAGTGCGCTTGACCGGCATCAACATCAGTCACAGTCAGTGAGCCAGAGGTTTGAAGTTGAGATTCTTCGGTGACCGCGCCAGCACTTGTTCCGCTTATCACGGCTTTGTCATTGGTACCATTAATAGTAATTTTGATGGTCGAAGGTGTGCCATCAATAGACGACACCGTGAAGGTCTCTTCGACTTTATCGCCGACATTCAATTGATTAAACGCGCTGTTGGCGATGAACACCCAATGCCCATTAGCATCAATAGTTAGGTCGCCGTTAGATCCAACAATGGAATCTGGCGTGAATGCGTTATCTGGGTTATCGACGTCGATACTGGTTAGGGTGCCTGAGGTTGTCACCGCTTTGTCGGTTTCATCGATGGCAACGGTCGCACTGCTGACAGTAGCTGTGTCGTTAGTACCGTTAATTGTCACCTTGATAGTGGACGGTGTGCCATCAACAGACGACACCGTGAAGGTTTCTTCTACTTTATCGCCGACGTTTAATTGATTAAACGCACTGTTGGCGGTGAATACCCAGTGGCCAGTGGTATCAATGGTGAGATCACCGTTGGTGCCTGAGATAGAATCTGGTGTGAAGGTATTGTCTGGGTTATCAACATCGGTACTGGTGAGGGTGCCTGAGGTGGTTACCGCTTTGTCGGTTTCATAGATGGCAACGGTCGCACTGCTGACAGTAGCTGCGTCATTAGTGCCATTTACTGTGATAGTCACTTGATGCGGCGTGCCATCAGCAGAATGAACGGTGATGGTATCAGTAGCTGTCGAGCCCTTACCTAATGCTTGAACGGTCGGGTTAGTGTTATCAAGATCGTACGTCCAAGCCCCCGAATCGGTTAGATGTAGCATACCAAACGAGCCTGCAATATCGGTACTTCCTGTGGATGAAGTAGCGAAGTGCGCTTCGCCAGTATCTACATCCGTTACCGCAAGTGTGCCCGAGGTCTGAAGTTGGGACTCTTCGGTTACCACGCCGGCACTGGTTCCGCTTATCACGGCT
>NZ_JBFRVX010001066.1:0-1736 GCF_041475345.1 Vibrio sp. 10N.222.48.A3
ACCGTAGCCAGACTCGGCGCGGCTCTCAACTTTAAACTTCTCGTTGTCACTATTACAGTCCTGACATGCCACGTTGATAAACTTTGAATACGCTTGCGTAGGATCTGAGGAGTTTTTATTAACTTGAGTACGTCTAAACAGACCTGTTCCAGGAGTGTCATCGCTTGATGTTTGATAGAAAGTAAAAGACTCAAATTGCTCTTCGGGCTCGTCACTGAAGTTATAACTGTTTTCAAGAATGAAGACGAGTTCACCGCCAGTGTTACCTACGTTTGAGCTGTAAGCAATGATCTCTTGGGGAATTGAGGATTCAAATTCTGATTTTGCGGTGCTCTGATTTAACTTGGGTGCCCAATCATTTGGATCTTGGCATTCGCCTTTGGATGCGAAATAGATAATAGAGACGGGGAGCGTAGTGATACCATTTTTTGTGCCGTATTGATCGACAACATAATCAATACCCGGCCAATTCTTCGCTTCTACGTTTTCTGCAATACAGAAATCCATCACCTCTTTATCGACACCTTGTGTCTTAGGGTTTTTCTTCAAGTAGTCAACGACAAAGCCGACTTCTTGAGATGCGTCGATCAACTCCTGTCTAGTTTCCAACGGAAGTTCCGTGTTCTGCGAACCCGTAGTCAAAGATGTTAGCAATCCAGTTGGGGAGGTTTTTAATTGCTTAACATTTGTTGCGTCCATATAAAGCGCAGCAGAGTCAAAAAATGACGCTTTAAGCTTAGTTGTAATCATTTCATCAATGCTACTACGCATGTTCTCACCGACTTCATGAGCACCATTGTAGTGGGCGTTAACGATAGACGAAGAGAATAGGCTTATACAAATGGTTGAAGCTAAAACGGTTTTTTTCATAATACTAATCCTTCAATATCTATTGTTTAACTTGACTGAATTTGGTCGGTGTAGAGATAGATAGGCTCGTCTTTCCGACAGGCAAGTTCATAATCGTATTAACGCCTTCTGAGCTCAGTTTTTTTGATTGCAAATCTACCTTGTTCAGTTTTTGGTTTAGAGTAGATTTAGTCGCGGTAACTTGCTGGGTTTTAGGCTTTGAAGTGGTGGTTGATTTTTTTGAACTATCTCCCCCGCAGCCGATCAAAGCTATAGGTAATATAATTGCACTGATATGTAGAAATTTAATCATTGTTATGGGACCTCATATAACATCGGGGAGACCAACCTAGTAGCTGATTGGGTTATTAAGCTTTGTATCAACTGCTTACAATTCATTTTATAAGTCATACTGCCAAAACGGAGCAACCGATTGCGTTAAACAGAAGTTCCATATTGTTCAGTGCAAATTGGTGAGTCGAGACTGTGAATAAGATATAAGGTGCACTAATTAATAAAACTCTAGGTTATTCATGTTCCGCGCTTTTAATCTACTTTCTCTAATTATCCTGGCTTCTTCCGTATCTTTTTACGTTAAGGCTAGTGGTTCGATTACCATCGGAGTTCAAACCTCAGGATTTTCTCCGTACGTTGTTGTCCAAGAGGGGGAGGTTTCGGGATTATTGCCTGAATTGACCGGTTTCTATGCAGAGCGTGAGTTGAATGGCTTGGAGTTTGTCGGTTTTCATTCTCCGTCGGATCTAAATAACGTACTTAAAACTGAACAAGTTGATGCCATTATTACGGCTGAACAAAATGTTTCTAGTAGCGGTGTTATTTACTCTAAACCTATCTTATCTAGTCGAATGGTTAGCCTAAGTAGTGAG
>NZ_JBFRVX010001067.1:0-551 GCF_041475345.1 Vibrio sp. 10N.222.48.A3
GGCTTACCTTCACTATTCATGAAAGATATAGGCTTAGAGTCTGCCGTCGATGATACATATATGTTCGGATTAAGAAGAAGGAACTGCTGTTCTTTTTCAGTTAATAGCAGCTTGTTTTTACTAACGACTAACAGAAGACGCCTTTGTATTTCGTTCAACCACTTTTTGCGAATATTAACAAGCTTGCTTGAGTTATCTTGGTTTATAGCGTTATTGATAATACCCAGCAACTTCCTATTTTCAGGCGTATCCAGCAAGGCAATAACATAATTATTTAAGGGTAAACCATCATGTAAGTTGACCGACAAAAATAACTCATAGGGGCTATTCATTAACTTGTTGTGCAGTAACACTCCATCATCAACAATGGCTAACGCATTCTCTCGAGCTACAGCAGCAATCGCGGTTTGATAGGATGAATATGACTTAAAAGAAGAAAATGGGAGAAGCGATTTCACAGAAGACGCGTTACTCGAGTCTTCAAAATAAGCCAGGTTTCGTCCCTTCATTAATAAGTGGCTTTCAATAGGCTCACTACTTAGGCTAACCAT
>NZ_JBFRVX010001068.1:0-2495 GCF_041475345.1 Vibrio sp. 10N.222.48.A3
TATTTGGCTATTTGGCTAGTGGTCATTTGTTATCTAGAAGATTCACAGCTCATAAACAAAAAAATGCAGCCACAATCGAAGGATTGTCAGCTGCATTTTTAATTCGTGCTTCTACTCAGTACTAACGGGCAATTACCACATTAGATCATCTGGGATCACGAAGTCTTTGTACGGGTCATCTTCGTCTACTTCATCTGAGCTTGAAGCTTGCGTATCAACGATAGATTCTTCGTCACGCATTGCGATCTTGTTTGCTACTGCTGTTGGGATAACAACATAGCTTTCGCCTTGGCGCGCAATACTTAGAATGCCTTTACTTAGTTGCTTTTGAGTCAGCTCTTCTACGTAAAGGTATTTAACTAGCGTACCGTCGGTGAAGTTGTATTTGATCTCACCGTTCTTCTGTTCGATCTTGTTCATCTCAATCAGTTGCTTCACTTGGGCTTTAATTTCTTTGCTCATTGTGACCTCTTGTAGTCATTATCCCTAACAGGCTGAGTAGATGTTCTTAAAATTATTGGGCTTTCAAACAGGAAACATTTTACAGAGATGTTAACAGTGTGAAAGTAGCTTTAAGTTAGCCTGTGAGCTAGACAACAATTCCCCCGCAGTTTATGAGAAATGCCGGAAACTGTTCTCTAAAAATAGTCTTTATATAAAGAATTAAGGTGACCCGAAAGTCACCTTAATAATTACTTTCTCAATTACAGTACTAGACGACGAATGTCAGATAGTGCGCTGTTTAGGAAAGTAATGAAGCGTGCACCTTCAGCACCATCGATCACACGGTGATCGTATGATAGAGACAGTGGAAGCTGTAGACGTGGTTGGAACTCTTTGCCATTCCAAACAGGCTTAATTTCAGACTTAGATACACCTAGGATACCTACTTCTGGAGCATTTACGATTGGAGTAAATGCAGTACCGCCAATACCACCAAGGCTAGAGATTGTGAAACAACCGCCTTGCATGTCTGCCGCTGTTAGCTTACCAGAACGTGCTTTCTTAGAAACAGCCATTAGCTCTTCAGATAGCTCGTAAATGCCTTTCTTGTTCACGTCTTTGAAAACAGGAACAACTAGGCCGTTTGGTGTATCAACAGCGATACCCACGTTTACGTACTTCTTAAGAATGATGCTTTCGCCATCTTCAGAAAGAGAAGAGTTAAACGCTGGGAATGCTTCTAACGCTTTAGCAACAGCTTTCATGATGAACACAAGTGGAGTGATCTTCATGCCAGTGTCTTTCTTCGCTTCGATTGCGTTCTGTTCTTTACGGAATGCTTCTAGCTCAGTGATGTCTGCGTTGTCCCACTGTGTAACGTGCGGGATCATTACCCAGTTACGGTGTAGGTTAGCGCCAGAGATCTTCTTAATCTTAGAAAGCTTCTGAACTTCAGTTTCGCCGAACTTGCTGAAGTCAACTTTTGGCCATGGTAGTAGACCAAGAGCAGAACCATCGCCGCCTTTGCCAGATGCTGCTGCACCAGACTCAAGACGCTTAAGTGCATCTTTAACGTAAGACTGAACGTCTTCTTTAAGTACGCGACTCTTACGACCAGTACCTTTAACTTTCGCTAGGTTTACACCGAATTCACGAGCTAGACGACGAACAACTGGAGATGCGTGAGCGTACTCGCCGTTCTCTTGGAAGTCGCCAGCTGCTGGAGCTACTGCTTCAGCTTTAGGTGCAGGTGCTGCTGCCGGAGCTGCTGCTTGTGCTGGAGCTGGAGCCGCTACTGCTACTGGAGCTGCGCCTTCAACAACGAAAGTCATGATTGAAGAGCCTGTTGACACTTTGTCGCCAGCTGCAATCTTGATTTCTTTTACTGTACCAGCGAATGGTGCAGGCACTTCCATTGAAGCTTTGTCGCCTTCAACAGTAATTAGAGATTGCTCTTCTTCTACTGTATCGCCAACCGCTACCATGATCTCAGTAACTTCTACTTCGTCACCACCGATATCAGGAACGTTCACTTCTTTCTCAGCAGATGCTGCTGGAGCCGCTGCAGCTGGTGCCGCCGCTGGAGCAGGAGCTGCTGCAACTGGAGCACCAGAACCCGCTACTTCAAATACCATCACTAGAGAACCAGTAGATACTGAATCACCAGAAGCGATCTTGATTTCTTTAACGATACCAGCGAATGGTGCAGGAACTTCCATTGAAGCCTTGTCACCTTCAACAGTAAGAAGAGATTGCTCTTCTTCTACTGCGTCGCCAATAGCTACCATGATTTCAGTTACTTCAACTTCATCACCGCCGATATCAGGAACGTGAACTTCTTTAAGCTCGTTCGCAACAGAAGGGGCCGCAGCTGCAGGAGCAGCTGCAACCGGTGCCGCCGCTTCAACTGCTGGCGCTGCTGCACCTTCCGCTTCGAAGATCATGATAAGAGAGCCAGTAGAAACAGAATCACCTTCTGCTATTTTGATTTCTTTAACGATACCCGCTTGAGACGCAGGAACTTCCATTGAAGCTTTGTCGCCTTCAACAGT
>NZ_JBFRVX010001069.1:0-1411 GCF_041475345.1 Vibrio sp. 10N.222.48.A3
ATTGATAACTCACACCGTACTCTTCACGGCGCATTGCTCGATGCGGAGATTCTAGCTGACGTCTACTTATTGATGACAGGTGGGCAAACTTCGCTGCAATTTAACGCTGGCCAACAAGAAGGCGAAGGCGAAAGCATACGAAGAGCAGAAAGTGGTCGAAAATCCCTAAAGGTTTTGCGAGCTACGGCCGATGAAGTAGAAGCGCATCAAAGTCGTTTAGACCTCGTCGAGAAAAGCGGAAGCTGCCTCTGGCGTCAGTAGGGAGAAAGTATGTTAAGGGCATTGGCTACCGGTTGTTTATTGCTGTTGAGCTTTGGCTTACACGCAGCAACAGAATCTGTAATGAGTTTATTGGATAATCGCTTTCGAGTTGATCCCAGTATCGAGCAAGTTACTTTTGTGATCTATCGAGCCGATAATTCTAAACCCGTCGTCTTGGTTCGTCCTGATGGCAAGAAGTATCACGCTTTGCGTCATGCTGATAATGTCCGTTGGTACCAAGAATCGTCAATGGATATTATCTCTATCGACAATCCGATGCCGGGTCCTTGGCAAGCGGTAGGTAAAGTCTCACCTAAAAATAATATCAAACTTTTATCTCATCTGGTTTTAGACGCCAATGAATTTCCAGACAAATTGTACCAAACTGAACACATTAAATTTACCGCTCGTTTGACATCCGATGGCAAGCCGCTTGTGCTGCGTGATTTTCTTGACCGTGTGAAGCTTAAAGTAACATTCACTAAGTTCGTCGAAAACGAAGAGTCCTTAGTGAGAGAAGCGCGGCCAATTCCGGTTGTCATGGGGGAATTTGCCGATGATGGCGTTGATCTTGACGAAAAAGCTGGAGATGGTGTGTTCACCGTGTCGTTACCAATGGACATTGAGCCTGGTAAATATCGAGCTCGAATTACTTCTGGTAATGGTGTGTTCCTGCGAGCACAAGAGCAAGAAGTCTTGGTCTACCCAACGCCAATCACAACCACCTTCATTCAGTCTCGCAAAGAAGGTTTATCTCATACTGTAGTGGCTTCTGGCGAGCCAGGTATGATTGCACCGAGCTCGTTAGCAGCTCACGTTGAGTATAAAGCCCCTGATGGGTATGTGATGTATAAGCAAGGCCAAGCCGAAGCTGATGCGATGAAAGTGTCTTTAACGTTGCCTTATAATGATGATTTGGGAATTTACACTTGGTCGGGGATGGTTTATGCCACCGATGCGTCAAGCCAGCGTCCACTGATCTTCCCGATTACCGAGCAGTCGTACAGCGTTGTTCAAGAGATAGACCTAGCAGAATCTCGACGTCTTCAAGAGGAAGCTCTTGCTGAGCAGAAACGTATTGCTGAAAAATTAATGATTCTTCAAAAAAGAGAAGATGACAGGCAGCGCAGCATAATGATTATAGCGGTAG
>NZ_JBFRVX010001070.1:0-3245 GCF_041475345.1 Vibrio sp. 10N.222.48.A3
CTATCCCTCCACCACATTAAAGAAAGCCGCTGAGAAATCAGCGGCTTTTTTGTATCTGGAGGATCATGTTAATCTCAATCCTCAATCCTAAACTCGACCCCATACTCATATTCGAACCTAGCCCCAGAAACCTTATTTCCAATCGGCAGGCCCCTTCCGTTATTCACCAGTCTTTCGCGTGTCCCATGTTTCGAATCAGTAGGCACCAAAGTAGGACGTCTAATTCTCTGAAACTTTGATTTATATGGATAAATGCATTTAAGTGCGTATTTGATGTGTGGCGAGAATAGAGCTTCCTCACGAAATGGAAATCAATTGTTAATGCAGTTTCACTATAACTACTTAGGTATTTATCAATACTAATTACCCTAATGAATCTCCCAGAGCCTTTAAAATCGACATCGCTAAATTATCTCCTACGTAGTTCTACGTAATCCTTTGGTCTAATACGCAGTTTATGTGAGTCCGTCGTGCGTGCTCTCCCTGATATCTTGTTGCTACATCACGGTGCACTCTTATGTTGAATCATAAAAAATGCTCATAGAAAGAGTGTTAACCCAACAAAGGACGTGAATATGAGTCTCATTTCTAACTCCCTCACACGAGTTTTTAAAAACGTTGCAGTTACTGCAGCGGCTTGTTTAGCTTTGGTCGCTACTGGTGCAACTGCTGCTGATAAGGTTTATCGCTTGAAGCTTGCTGAAACATGGGGACCAAACTTCCCTGTATTCGGTGACGCGACGAAGAACATGGCTGCGATGGCTGAGAAAATGTCGAACGGTCGACTGCAAATCAGAATCGATTCTGCGAACAAACACAAAGCACCGCTTGGCGTTTTTGACATGGTTAAGTCTGGTCAATACGACATGGGGCACTCAGGCTCTTACTACTGGAAAGGTAAAGTTCCAAACACGCTTTACTTCACTTCTATGCCTTTCGGTATGACGCCAGCTGAACAATATGCGTGGTTCTATCACGGTGGTGGTATGGAGTTGATGGAGCAGGTTTACTCTCCACATAATCTGATGTCGTTCCCAGGTGGTAATACGGATATCCAGATGGGGGGTTGGTTTCAAAAAGAGATCAACAGTGTGGAAGACCTACAAGGTCTGAAAATGCGTATCCCTGGCTTTGCTGGTGAGATTCTAGCGGAGCTAGGCGCTAAACCTACCAATATTGCCCCAGGTGAGCTTTACACATCTCTAGAGCGTCGCACAATCGATGCACTAGAGTGGGTAGGTCCATCACTTGATCTGCGTATGGGCTTCCACAAGATCGCGCCTTACTACTACACAGGTTGGCATGAGCCGGGTTCAGAGCTTCAATTCCTAGTGAACAAGCGTACATGGAACAAGCTTCCTGAAGACCTACAAGAAATCTTGCGTGTTGCAATGCGTACAGCGGCTTACGACATGTACACACAAGCAACGCACGAAAGTGGCAAGAACTGGGTTTCAATGAAAACAGAATACCCAGACGTACAAGTTAAAGATTTCCCACCAGAGGTTATGTCTGCACTGAAAGAAGCGAACGATCGCCTACTTGCTAAGCACGCTGAGAAAGATGCATTGGCAAAAGAGATTCAAGCTTCACAAGCAAGCTACCTAGAGCAAGTACGTTCATGGACGGATATTTCACACAGAGCTTATTTAAATAGCCAAGCGAAATAATCGACAGTTTTTGAACTGAAGCTAAATGAACCCAAAGCTATTCTTGTTAGGTAACTAAGAGTGACTAAGCGGCGGGTTCATTTTAACCATAATAATTAAGCAGGATAAATCCTGTAATACGCCCAAGAACCCTTTCTACGTCGTGCCTATTGCTAGCTATAAA
This sequence comes from Vibrio sp. 10N.222.48.A3, assembly GCF_041475345.1. Lineage (NCBI taxonomy): Bacteria > Pseudomonadati > Pseudomonadota > Gammaproteobacteria > Vibrionales > Vibrionaceae > Vibrio > Vibrio sp. 10N.222.48.A3. The sequence continues at coordinate 1,834 of NZ_JBFRVX010001070.1, forward strand.
CTGAATCGTTTTTAGTTTGGGTTAGTTGTGCTGCGCGATGTCTTTTCAAATTCCATGGAGTCGGGAATGCGAAGTCTAATTTATATTGAACGCCTGTTTAATCGTATCGGTGATGCACTGGGATGGCTTTCCAGTATGTTGTTTATTCTACTTATCGCTAACGTTGTGTATGACGTTGTCATGAGATATGCCTTCAATGATGTCTCAATCGCTTTCCAAGAGATGGAATGGCACCTTTTCTCAGCCGTTTTTCTATTAGGTGTTCCTTATGCCATCAAGGCTGGTGGTCATGTTCGAGTAGACGTGTTCTACGAACAATTGAGCTTTAAAGCGCAAGCCATTATTGACCTGCTAGGCACACTGATCTTTCTGATGCCTTTCTGTTTGCTGGTTGCTTGGTTTGGTATTGATGTTGCCAAAGAGAGTTATAACCTCGGCGAAACCTCAGGTGACCCGGGTGGCCTGCCATATCGATGGATCATCAAAGCCATGATTCCACTGTCATTTTTCTTGATGGCACTCAGCGGAGTCGGTTTGATCCTGCACTCGTTGAACAAAATTTTTAATCCCCATCTCATCCATGCAAATAACACGCATGCAAACAATATTCATACAAAGAATAAGTAGAGGCTGAACATGATTGGAATAGTAATGTTTTTCGTAGCCTTGTTTGCACTTTTACTAGGCTTCCCGGTGGCGTTTACCTTTGGTGGTATCGCGCTAATCTTTGGTGTTTGGGCGGAAGGCATCGAAATGTTTGCCTTCATGCCATATCGAATTCAATCAATCATGGAAAATACGGTGCTGATGGCCGTTCCATTGTTTGTTTTCATGGGACTTGTTCTACAAAAGACTAAGCTTGCTGAGCAGTTACTTGAGTCTATGGGACGACTGTTTGGTGGTGTACGAGGTGGTATCGCAATCTCGACAGTTCTCGTAGGTTCACTGCTTGCCGCTTCAACCGGTGTGGTAGGCGCTTCTGTGGTTGCAATGGGGCTTATCTCGTTGCCCGTCATGCTCAAGTACAACTACGACAAAGGCTTAGCCTGCGGCACCATCTGTGCGTCTGGTACGTTAGGGCAAATCATTCCGCCATCCATCGTCTTGATTCTATTGGGGGACGTATTGGGTGTTCCGGTAGGTGACTTGTTCCAAGCCGCGATTTGGCCGGGCGTGATGTTAGTGGGGGCTTATATCGTTTATATCTTAATATACGCGAAGCTTAACCCTGAAGCCGCTCAACCAATTGAGCGTGATGATTCCATCAGCCGTAAACAAGAAGTCATCAACGCATTGAAAGCAATCATACCGCCACTCGCGCTGATTATTGTCGTATTGGGCTCTATCTTTGCGGGTGTTGCTACGCCGACAGAGTCTGCTGCTCTGGGTGGTGCGGGTGCGATGGTACTCGC
>NZ_JBFRVX010001071.1:0-830 GCF_041475345.1 Vibrio sp. 10N.222.48.A3
GCTTTTTTGTATCTGGAGATCACACAAGCTCACCACTCAACTGCTGACAGTAAATGCGGCCTTCAATAACTGCATGTGAATCGGCACCAGATCTTGATGTTCAGTTCGATATCCGCCACCGACTACACACGCCATTGGAATAGACTCTGATTTCGCTAATTCAATCATGAAACAGTCGCGTTCAAATATCCCTTTTGTCGAAACATTCAAATAACCCAGTTCATCGTCTTGATGGATGTCGATCCCCGCGTCATAAATAATGAGATCAGGTTGGTGATGCGCAATCGCCAACTTGGTGACTTGTTCAAAACAACGTAAGAACTCTTCATCTTCTGTTTCACGACTTAATGGCACATCTAAATCAGATAACGGTTTACGCGCAGGAAAATTTTTGTCGCAGTGGAATGACAAAGTAATAATCTCATCGCTCTCTTGGCAAAGTGTCGCTGTACCATCGCCATGGTGAACATCACTGTCGACGATCAGCACTTTATCTATATGCTCAAAGGTTAATGCGTGCTTGGCCGCCAAGACCAGATCATTCAACAAACAGAAGCCACTGCCAAAATCTCGGTGCGCATGATGATAGCCACCGCTGAGATGAATCGCTAAACCACTCTCGATGGCCATTTCAGCGGCCAAGCAGGTTCCACCACTTGAATAGAGTGTCCTTTCTATAAGCTGTTCACTCCACGGAAAGCCGATACGTCTCATTTTTGCTGCTGGCAAATTTCCAGAAACTAGCAAATCGACATATTCACCATCGTGTACCTGCTTTACTTGTTCTACCGAAACAGGCATTGGCTGGAACATTTCGAATGCATTACCCC
>NZ_JBFRVX010001072.1:0-741 GCF_041475345.1 Vibrio sp. 10N.222.48.A3
CAAGACAAGCACGCCTTAATCGAGCACATTCATCGTAAATATGCCGAAGACGAACAGACAATCTGCCCGCACTTAATGAGCTTGCTGTGCGCCTATTCATGGCCCGGTAATATCCGTGAATTAGATAACTTACTTAAGGTCGCAGCCCTACTCGCGAGTGATGAACGACAACTCACACTCGAGCATGTGCCTAGCCACCTTGCTCAACATCTCACGTTATTAGCGCAAGATAATCAGCATCAACTGACGACTCCTAATACCTTCAAAGGCACAACGAATAACGATTTAAGAAGTACCGTTGAGGAAACCTTGCTGCAAACGTATCAAGCCAATCAGGGCAACATCAGCAAGACATCGCGAATACTGGGTATCAGCCGCAATACCATTTATAGAAAGCTAAAGAGCTTGGGGATTCTTTAATAATGAAGATGATCAATGGCCCAGTTACTTGAATTTAGTCTGCAACGTATAAATGCATACTTTTTAAGTGGGTATTCCACACTTCAGATGAAATTAAAATGTGACTGATGTCATATAATGAGTAATATATATCCACAACACCCTCAAACTACAACCTCCTGATTTACCAGGAAATTAAAAACGGCATCAAGTATAAAATATCAACAAATACAATTAGATAATAGAATAAAAACAGCCATACACCTATCTTATTGCTCCTCTCTAAAAGACATAATCCGAAGCGTTATATCATCCTATTTATATTTTTAATCACCCTATTCT
>NZ_JBFRVX010001073.1:0-975 GCF_041475345.1 Vibrio sp. 10N.222.48.A3
TGCTGCCATCTTCTTCAATGGTATCAACAGCGCCAAAACCGTTCTCAACAATAAACAATGGCACTTCATAACGTTCATACAGAGACGCTAAACAGAAACGTAAACCTGTTGGATCAATTGGCCAGCCCCAATCGCTAGACTGGATAAATGGGTTATCGACCGAGTTCTCATGACCGCCGTCCATCGCTTCTTCGGTTGACTGATGCGAAGAAGAATCCAAGGTATTCGACATGTAGTAGCTAAAGCCTAAGTAATCCGCTTTACCTTCTTTCAAGATTTGCTCATCTTCTGGCTGCATTTCAATATTGAAGCCTTTGATTGCCCAGTCACGCTTAGCGTAATTTGGGTAATGACCACGAACCATCACATCTGAGAAGAAGTAACGATCACGCATCGCTTGCTGTGCCACCATGATATCTTCTGGCTTTGAAGAACGAGGATAGAAAGGCACCATCGCACACATTGCACCAATCTGAAGTTCTGGGTTGATCTCGTGACCTTTCTTAACCACCAAAGCACTTGCAACAAACTGATGGTGAACCGCTTGATACATGGCTTCTTGCGGCTTTTCACATTGCGGGAACTTAACACCAGAGCACAACCAACCGAAGATGTCTGCCGAAGTGTTCATCTGGTTATTTATCTCGTTAAACGTCATCCAGTACTTCACCTTGTGCTGGTAGCGTTCCATTACCGTAGTCGAGTACTTAACGAAGAAGTCGATCACTTTTCGGTTCATCCAGCCGCCATATTCGTTAGCTAGGTGGTAAGGCATTTCAAAGTGACTCAGTGTTACCACTGGCTGAATATCGTATTTCAACAGCTCATCAAACAAATCATCGTAAAACGCTAAACCCGCTTCACACGGCTCGGCTTCATCGCCATTTGGGAAAATACGCGTCCAAGCAATACTGGTTCGGAAGCACTTAAAGCCCATCTCAGAAAATAACTTAATGTCTTCTTTGTATCGATGGT
>NZ_JBFRVX010001074.1:0-2123 GCF_041475345.1 Vibrio sp. 10N.222.48.A3
TGACGCAAGTGTTGCTCTGCAGATGGCAGACTTAAAACTTATAGGCATGTTTCTTGCTCTGTTTTATATCAAATTGCGAGTTATGCTCACCAAAGGCATAAAAAGCACCCGACTTTCTTTTTGTTGTCTGATTCAAGGCAGCAAAGCTAGTAGATAGAGCTTGTATATATGAATGTTAGTCTTTCCTCAAATTCAGCGACCAACAAAACGTCATCGTTGTTGGACTCCGGTTCTGCCTCTTCAAAGGTAGAAGAAACTGGAGACTCTAAAGGTTTCTTTGAGTCTTTCAAAGAAGCACTAGGCTTTGAAGAAAGTGACAGTAAAGTCGCAGCAAAAGACACAGAAAGCACCGCGAAGCCTGATGCTAAACAGGCCTCTACCGAAGGTGAAGCGTCAGCCGAAGCGAACAAAGGTGATTCAGCTGAATCAAAGGCTACTGACGAAGTAAGCGAAGCGCAAAGCAAGCAAGCAGCTTCAGAAGTAGAAGGCGAGAAAGCTGCTGAGGAAACATCTGCAGAGGCTGTGTCTGGAACTGAGGCTAAGCTCAAAGCCAATTCGGGCACTGATAGCACTGTCGCTGATAAGGCGGATGGTAAAGATGCGCAGGTTACGACGAATGATTCTAAAGAACAGGTTGCTCAATCCCAAACTCAGGGTACATCAGCTGTAGATGGCTCTACGCAAGCATCGCAAGCTAATGCAGCGATGAATGAAGGCAATAAATTGCTTGGTCAATTGGATGAGGCAAACAAAACTCTAAATCAAGCGTCAAACGGCAAAGGCTTGCCTCAGCAAGGTCAGGTAGATAACGCCCAAGGTAATATCTCCGGTGCTTCAGTTGCAGTAGCCTCCGTTACGGATGAGGCGAGACAACAAACGAATGCAGCAATCCAAGAGAATAGTCTTGAGGTGGATTCTGAAATCGCTGTTCTTACCGGAGGTAAGGGGGTGTCTCAGCTGACTGATGATGAAATCCGACAGTTGATGGATAAAGGCGTCACTCCAGAACAAATTGAAGCCAGTATGAACCGAGAGCTGAGTCAAAAGAATGCGGCTAGCGCCGCGGTGGCCGAACAGAGCCAAGCGATCTCAGCTGCGGATATTGAACTCGCCAAGCAGGTTGATGCCCATACCAAAGCACTAAAACAATTGAATGGACAAATCGAATCAGAACAGTCTGTTGTCGATAGCTTGCTTAAGAAGCAACAAAGTGGTGCTAAGTTGACGGTTGATGAGCAAGCCGCTTTGGCTAAAGCGACCTCTAACTTAGACCTGTTGAATCAACAGCTCACTAACGTTCAACAACAAGCAACGGCTTTGCTAAATCAAGCTCCGGCTGTGAATAGCGCGTCTGGTGAACCCGCTGCTATTGATTGGGATAATACGGATTCAAGCGAAACTAAAGCTTTAGCTGCGGCGGCATCAACAGCAGCTGTAGCGACGGCTGCACAACAAGTGTCAGCGCAGGCCGCTTCTCAATCAACAAACAATGCTCTTACGGATAAGGCAGCAATGCTGCACGCCAACAATGCACATGCAGCCGCTCAACAAGCTAATGTTGCTTCACCTCAGCAGCAAGCAACGTTGGATCCAGCTTTAACCGCGCAAGGGATCGCGATGAATGCAGCGCCAGTCACTACAAAAGCAGGCTCTACTGATGCGCTTCTTAAAGCGGGCGCAGGTGCCGCGGCATTGTCTGGTTTGGGCAAAGCCGGTGCTAAAGAAGATTCTAAAGATTCGACCTTTGCTCAGCAGATAGCCTCGGCCGCTGGCGCACAAGGTACAGCTACGGTGGGTTCAGCACCTACGCGAGCTGAAATTCAAGCGGCTCAACAGGCACCTTTGCAACTCACTAAAGAGTTAGCGAACGACCAGGTGGCGGAAAAAGTCCAAATGATGATGTCTAAGAATCTCAAGAGCTTGGATATCCGTCTTGACCCACCAGAGTTGGGGCAGATGAAAATTCGCATGACCATGAATAATGACGTGGCGAACGTGCACTTTACTGTCGGTAGTCAACAAGCGAGAGAGGTTATTGAACAAACCTTACCTCGTTTGAGGGAGATGCTCGCTCAGCAAGGGATGCAGCTTGCTGAGTCTTCAGTCCAGCAACAGAATACTGG
>NZ_JBFRVX010001075.1:0-1081 GCF_041475345.1 Vibrio sp. 10N.222.48.A3
GGATGGGGTGTACTATAGGTGTACCAATGAGTTTTTTGAAATCACAGCCTATAGATAAGTTGTGCCTAGTATAAACGAAGTAGAGCAGTTAGCTAGCAAGATGAGATTTAGTCAACCTTATCTTTAGGATACTGCTTCTTTAATAGTTGAATGCGGCGCTGTAAGTTTTCAATCGTACTTACGTTGTTGCTGTCTAAAGTTGGCACTGTTTTTAGGTCGTTTAAAAGTAAGTTGTAAAGGGCCAACTGAGCTAAGTCGTCTTTTAATTGCTTCAAGTTATTACTGACGGAAGTGTTGTACATTGATTTATGAAATTCTCCAAATTCAATGTCTTTTTGAGTTACTTTTTCAGTTGGGTATAGCGTTATAGATCTATCGAATAAATTAAGGGCTTTTTTGTTGATGTCCAACATTTCCTGGCTTGGTATACCATTTTTTTCTAGATAACGCTTTAAGCCATCTAGCAATATCGGGTAATCGTTAAGGATGAAATCTGTTTTTTGGGTATGTGATTTCACATTTTTATCTATCTCATCTATTTTATAATTTAGTAGCTTTAAGTAGTCCTCTCCGACTGAATTTATAGAAGCTGTAATGTTACTACCATCACCAAAAGCTGATAGTTCATAAGATTTAGCTAGGGAGAACATATCTGTCAGTTTGTGCTTTTCTGTGACAGCGTTTTTTATGGTGGCTGTCTCGAAAAACAAATGCTCTAGAAATCTATATTTTTCTATAAAAAACTTATATTTAGGGAAGGTAAAGTTTTTTTTATTGTCACGCTGGGCACTATTTAACGCAACTATGTAAATGAGGTCGTTGGAAAGGAATGAACGGAAGATTCTAGAATACTTACGTTGATCGCTGGGGCAGCTTTCATCAATGAACATTAAGACTTGATAAACGACTCTAAGATACTGATGGATCTCATAACTTTCATTGATAGTTGTTCTTGATGACGCTTGGTCAATGAGCCAACTGATACCTAAAGCTCCCAACTTCTCTTTTATGATTGATTCCTTCCCTACTGTCTCACTAGAGATTTTCTCTGCAAGAGTATTATGCTGTTCCAGTAGTAGAT
>NZ_JBFRVX010001076.1:0-907 GCF_041475345.1 Vibrio sp. 10N.222.48.A3
GCTAATGAGTAATAACATCCATGCCGCGCGTCGAATGGCCAGCGAGTTAGATGGCTTGAACCAAACACGTAAAGAGATCGAAGAGGGCATGAAACAAGAAGCGATGGCTTTTTGTGAGCGCCTTGAATTTGGTAAAGACGATTTGCCTTCTGGTTTGGCTCTGTTTCAACGTGATTGGCATCAAGGCGTAATTGGTATTCTAGCTTCGCGTATCAAAGACAAATATCACCGCCCAGTGATCGCATTTGCTGATGGTGGTGAAGGTAGCATTAAGGGTTCATGTCGTTCGATTCCAGGTTTGCACATGCGCGATGCGCTAGACAGAATCGACACTCAAAACCCTGGCCTGATCTTGAAGTTTGGTGGTCACGCAATGGCAGCCGGCTTAACCATTATGGAAAAAGACTTCGAGCGATTCAGCAAGATGTTTGATGACGTTGTGCGTAAAGAACTCGGTGAGACGGCGCTGAAGGGTATTATCTTGTCTGATGGTGAGCTGTTACCTGAAGAGTTCTCAATGCACACCGCTGAGACGTTGCGTTCAGGTGGTCCGTGGGGACAAGCTTTCCCTGAGCCCATCTTTGATGGTGAGTTTAAAGTTCTGCATCAAAAATTAGTGGGTGAAAAGCACTTAAAGTTAATGCTTGAGCCATTGTATAAAGGCCACCCGACCAATGTGATGATTGATGGTATTGCCTTTAATGTTGACCTACGTCGCTGGCCTGATGCCTCAGTGAAAACGGTACATCTTGCGTTTAAGCTTGATATTAACGAGTTTCGTGGCAATCAATCGTTGCAGTTGATGATTGATCATATCGAAGCGAAATAGTTGAAGCCAAATAGCGTTATCGTTCACTGAATGAGGTTCATCATTTAGTGCCAAATCCAACAAGCTCTGTTCAAAAAC
>NZ_JBFRVX010001077.1:0-1559 GCF_041475345.1 Vibrio sp. 10N.222.48.A3
TGTGTATAAGAGACAGATTACATCTTCATTCCCCCTTCATCCTCATGGAAAGAAGTCTGGTGAGCGTTGTAAGCAGCTTACTGTTGATAACCTATGTAAACTATTTGGTAAAAAAGAGAGGCCTCAGGTCTGTTTTGACTTTAAAGCTGAAAGCTGGGTATGTGGGGCTACGACAAGCGAAGCTATTCAAATACTCACGGATTTAGAAAGTTCTACCGCATAGCGAAAGAGCGTTAGCTGATTTTATTCTTGAACTTATATTCGGCTAGCGGTATAACACGCACCCCAGTAAAAGAGTAAGAAGTAATCCTATGACGATTCCATTTTGGCAAGAAAAGACACTAGAGCAAATGACCGAGAACGAGTGGGAATCACTGTGTGACGGTTGTGGTAAGTGTTGCCTACATAAACTAATGGATGAAGATAGCGATGAAGTTTACTACACTAATGTGGCGTGTAGCTGGTTAAACGACAAAACATGTTCGTGTAAAGATTACCCGAACCGATTCACTTCAGGTGAAGAGTGTTTGAAGTTGACTCGTGACAAAATCGATGAGTTTCACTGGCTACCAGATACTTGTGCTTACCGTCTTCTATCTGAATCTAAGCCGATTCCTGAGTGGCACCCATTGATTACAGGTTCTAAATCAGAGATGCATGCTGCAGGTGAAAGTGTTCGTAACAAAGTGGTATACGAAATCGATGTTGTCGATTGGGAAGACCACATTCTGAATCACCCCAATAGGGGCTAGGCTCTATAAGGCTTTTCAATAGGTTAAGTGTCTACGCTTAACCTATATACCTCTAAAAACCTCTATACCATGAATCTCTGTAGTCACTATGTGGACATTTATTTACAAGGCCTAACCCTTTCTCAAAGCTGTATTTGCATTTGGGTTTTTAAACGTTGAGCTGTAGTCAGCAAGTGCTTTGTCATGGCGTTGAGGGCGGTGTTGATACATCGTCACTATGCTATAGAAATGGGTGTTGGTTGCGCGATCTTGCTGGCGCTCTAAAACGATGAGGCAGTGAGGCGTTAGATTGACATAAAGGTTGTGCCGTTTTTTTTTGCCTTTGAAAAATTTACCGCCCTGTAGACTAAGTTTTTCCCAAACCAACTCGCTTGCCGAACGCTTGATTTTAGTTAACCAATCCGCGTGACCATGATAAATGTGTTTTTCGCCAAAATCTTGATCGCCTACACGTAAGCGAATAGGCATATCTACTTTTTGCCCCGGCAGTGTATGTGCTGGAATTATAGCCCAATCGATTTCACCATCTACTTCGATGTAATCATTTTTATGTGTACCTTGAGGGGTGAAAATGGGAGCTGGCATGTTATAGTTATAGTGTTGAATTTGAAGGTAGAATATTAACCTCAAACAGGTTACATGTCTAAGTAAACAACGCTTTGTGGTCGTTATTGAAGTACATTGACTTGACATAATGTCCAGAATCGGTAATATTTACATTGTCTGGTGAAGAAGATGAGGTGGGATTTGAGCACGTTGAGTCAAGGCTCCCCACGTGTGCGGTTGTGTTACCAACATCTGAAAAGA
>NZ_JBFRVX010001078.1:0-1873 GCF_041475345.1 Vibrio sp. 10N.222.48.A3
ACTTAAGACTGATGCCAATATCACCTTGAGCAGTGACTGGAACGTACACGACATCAACCCTCTAGTTGGAATCGCAAATAGCTTAATCATGGGTAAAACAGGCCTAACTGATATCTACACAGCTATCGACGCTTACACGCTCAATGCAGCAAAGAGCCTTGGTATCGAAGACGTCACGGGGTCTATTGAGGTTGGAAAATCAGCGGACTTCGCGATTCTCAACAAAGACATCACTACAGTATCGGCAAGACAAATAGCCAAGACTCAGGTGTTGATGACAGTGTTAAGAGGGGATGTGGTTTTCGAGCGTATAACCAAAGGTAAGTAAAAAATAGCTAATAATCACTGAACATTATCTTTTCCAAGACAACCAAAAAACACAAACATAAAAAAGCATCAATAATATTAAAACATAAAGGTAACAAGTGAATGCAATTATAAGATCAATATCTGTAGGCGTTATATTTGTCCAAATACGTTATTGATATTGCATACGCTACACCGTATAGTGCGCGCAATAATTAACCTCCACTGAGATTTACTTGACATGAGAATACTGATTGGCGCAATAGTCATTGTGCTGAGCATTTTGTTATCCGCATGCACAGATAAAGCTATTACTTCTAGTAGCGAAAAATCACACGATGTTACGAACATAAAAGACACTACGCCTAACAATACGTATATACAGGCTCCCACAACGGAAAGTACGGCTTCTCAAAGTTCACTAGAGTCACATGAAAAAGAGCAGGACAATCTGCAGACTCAGTCGATTCCCAAACCTTCGCAGAAACAGAAGGCCTCTACCGCAGAAGATCCAAAAGAAACTAAAAAACAGAAAGACGCTATAAAAAAAGAGCCCAAATTAGCAAATGAAAAACCATTAGAGCAGAAACAAAAGACACCAAAGAAGTTACAAGTAGAAAAAGAAAACAATAACTCTAGCCACCAACCTTTAGTTTTCCCTGAGTTTTATGCGCCTGAAAAGTATAAACACCCACTACGTCACTCAAAGAAACTCAACTTCATGATTGGCGAAGATAGTAAGGGTTCTTACTTGTATGGTGAAGGTCCTATCGTGCCTGGCGCTTTCAAAAAATTCATTGCTTATGTCGAACACTATAAAAGCCAAGGCGTTGATTTAAAAAGGTTTATGCTTCATAGCCCTGGTGGTGTACTAGATGAAGGCTTAAAAATTGGAGAATATATACTCCAAAATAACTGGAATACTGACGCTGATAAATACATGCGCTGTTATTCAACTTGCGGTTTCATTTATGCAGCTGGTTCTACAAAGTACATTCAAACAGGTGCCGAAGTTGGATTTCACCGTCCATATATTCCAGGAGTTGCGGATACTCCTGAGTTTATTGATGAGGTTTATAAAAAATACCAAGCTTATTGGGCAGCTATAGATGGTAACAAAGGCTTGTATGACAAATTTATGTCTGAGTACGGTCGAGATGAAATGCTGATACTCAAAACCAACAATATCGACAATTATATTCCTGTAGAGAAATATTGATGCCCATTAACACAATAAAATTACCTGAACATATATGGCTTAGAGTTATGCTCTTCGTCATGGGAGCAATGATTATTCTTTTTAACGTCAAAGGTTATGAAGTATTATTTCATGCAGAGCCATTGATTCCATTCATCCCAATTTCTCCTTTTGGAGTCTTACTTGGTTGCGCAGAAATTGCAGTTCTAGCTTGGACATCAGCTGTAATCAGAGAATGGAGCGTATCAAGTCGGGTTCTAAAAATATCTATGTTTGCCTTGGTTCCAGCATTTTGGTTCCTTTGCTATTCAGGTGTAAATAGCTACCTAGATTCTTTGGCGACCGAAGAGATTCGTAAAGTAGAGGCAG
>NZ_JBFRVX010001079.1:0-1937 GCF_041475345.1 Vibrio sp. 10N.222.48.A3
TCTCTGTTGGTTGCCCCTCTTGGGTCTTTGGTTGTCGCCGCACACCAGGTTGCAATTAACTTCTCGTCACTGATATTTATGATACCAATGAGTATCGGTGCCGCCGTGAGTATTCGTGTTGGTCATAAGTTGGGTGAAAACAACACTGAAGGAGCGAAAATCGCGACACACGTGGGAATCATTGTTGGTTTAGTCACAGCCCTAATGACAGCTACATTGACGGTACTATTCAGAGAGCAAGTTTCGTTACTGTACACAGAGAATACGGCGGTAATTACTGTTGCAATGCAATTACTATTGTTCGCTGCAGTTTATCAATGTACTGACGCAATCCAAGTTATCGCTGCAGGGGCTTTGCGTGGATACAAAGACATGCGTTCGATCTTCAACATTACTTTCGTTGCTTACTGGTTGCTTGGTCTTCCTATTGGCTACATTTTAGGAATGAAAGATTGGATTGTTGAGCCTATGGGCGCGCACGGTTTCTGGGTTGGGTTCATTGTTGGTCTAACGTCTGCAGCTATTATGCTAGGTATGCGTCTGCACTGGATGCACAAACAAGACGACGATGTGCAGTTAGAATTTAGCTCTCGCTGAGTTCTAACTCACTCAACCGGTATCCCTGATATTGAATACGAAAAAGAGCTCTGATATTCAGAGCTCTTTTTCGTTTACTGTGTGTATGACTATATTGTACTGAACAATCTGATTGGTATTAATACTCACTCTTTTCTCTAACGAAGCGCGCAAACTTGGGTTTTCCATTTTGAGTAAAGCCATTGTAGCGAAAGGTAATACGGCTGCCGATCTCAGGCGGCGCAAGTCTCATTTGATCACTGAACCCGCTTCCGATATAAAACTCAACCCCTTCTTCCGTGTGAACCAAAATCGAACCCATCATCCCTTTATACTTCCCTGTCCCGCCTTTGTAGCCAATAACTGTGGCTTCGGCATCGTGATGCCTTTTTAGTTTTAACAGGTCATTGCTTCGACCTGCTTGATAACGACTGGTGATCTTTCTGAGCATCAAACCTTCGCCATTACGTTCATCGACATTGTCTAATTGATAAAACAGAGCTTCTTCATTTTGAATAGGTACATGTTCGATGTAGCTGACATGAGGTTCTCCAATCATACTTACCCAATGCAATATGTTGTAATAGCGCTTTTGATAATCGCCAGTCGCCCCTGGCATATCAAACAGCATCAAGTCTATTTGGCGCCACGCAACATCACTAGGTGTGTGATCGAGGACGGTAGATTGGACTAAGTGGAACTTTCCTCTTCCTGCCCAGAGCTCCCCTTCAAGGTGTACCTTCGGTAAGTTTTTTGTAAACCACTTCGGTGAGTAAATGCGATTCCCATTTCGAGTATAAAGGTGTTGTCCGTCCCAAAGAGCACGAATCCCATCAAGCTTTTCACTCTTCCAGTATTCAGAAACATCAATGCCTTGTTGGTATGTATTGGCCAGTACCAAATGGTCGGGAGGTAAATAGGATGAATGAGAAGAAAGCGAACACGCCCATAGAGTTGCTATCGCCAATTTAGTTAATCTCATCATCTGCTCCGTATTGATATCTGTAGTGCTCAACAAACGCCTTTAATCCTAAGCGTTCTGACACGTAGGTAGACAACCTTTGCTAGAAGATGCGATCCACACGCCAACCTTATTTAACTTTCAATTTCATTCATGCAATTAATGGCTTATGAGTCTCAAATGTTCACCCATTTTTAGTTCTCATATTGAGAAACCGACTTTCTCAATATGAGATAGAGATTAGCGATCGAGTTAAGCTATTGAAAAATATAAACATAAAAGTTGGCACATTCAGTGCAGCTGTCCATACATACTCAAAAGGAGATATCGCTATGGAACTACGTAAGATTGATTTAAATACAACGACACTGACTCTTTCTATCTTCGGTGATTTAGATGC
>NZ_JBFRVX010001080.1:0-1277 GCF_041475345.1 Vibrio sp. 10N.222.48.A3
AGTCAGGAAAATCAATTAAAGACCTGCTAGTTTCGCAGTGTCTTCAGCAATTACTAGCTCTTCGTTAGTCGAGATAACCATTGCAGGGATACGGCTGTTAGCTGTAGTGATAGTACCTTCGCCGCCGAAACGAGCTTTAAGGTTAGCTTCACCGTCAACTTCGATGCCGAAGATGCCTAGGCGGTTAAGAACCATTTCACGGATTGGGCCAGAGTTCTCGCCGATGCCGCCAGTGAAAGTGATTGCGTCTAGACGACCTTCTAGAGTTGCAGTGTAACCAGCAACGTACTTAGCTAGACGGTGACAGAACACGTCCATTGCACGAGTTGCTTCTTCTTTCTCGCCGTAGTTGTCTTCAACGAAACGACAGTCAGAAGTCACTTCAGTTAGACCAGCAAGACCAGATTCTTTAGTTAGCATGTTGTTGATTTCTTCAACAGAGTAACCAAGAGCGTCGTGTAGGTGGAAGATGATCGCAGGATCTAGGTCACCACAACGTGTACCCATTACAAGACCTTCAAGAGGAGTAAGACCCATAGAAGTATCTACAGATTGACCGTTCTTGATTGCACATACAGAAGCGCCGTTACCTAGGTGACAGTTGATGATGTTAACTTCTTCAACTGGCTTGTTTAGTAGGCCTGCAACTTCACGAGTGATGAATAGGTGAGAAGTACCGTGCATGCCGTAACGACGGATGCCGTGCTCTTTGTACAGGTTGTACGGTAGAGCGTATAGGTAAGACTCAGAAGGCATTGTTTGGTGGAACGCAGTGTCAAATACAGCAACGTTTTGTAGACCAGGGAAGTTCTTTTGAGCCGCTTCGATACCGATAAGGTGAGCAGGGTTGTGAAGAGGTGCAAAAGTCGCAGCGTCTTGAATACCCTTAAGAACTTCATCAGTGATAAGCGCAGAAGAAGTGAACTGCTCACCGCCGTGTACGATACGGTGACCGATAGCGCCAAGGTTAGCTTTAAGCTCAGGCTTAGAAGCAAGAATAGTTTCTACCATGAAAGATAGTGCTTCTACGTGAGCTGCGCCCGCGCCTAGTTGTGCTTCATGCTTGCCATCAAGTTTCCATTTCATACGAGCTTCTGGAAGACCTAGACACTCAGCAAGACCAGTTAGGTGCTCTGCACCTGATTCTGCATCAACAACAGCGAATTTAAGAGAAGAACTACCACAGTTTAAAACTAAAACTAGCTTAGACATTAATGACTACCTGTTTATTTTTCTGATCGAAATCAGTTAAGGATGAAAATTAATCTCAAGAATAG
>NZ_JBFRVX010001081.1:0-2745 GCF_041475345.1 Vibrio sp. 10N.222.48.A3
CTTCACGTATTGATCGAGTTGATTCATCGCCTCAGGGAAAATCATGTCTGCGCCCGCTTCAACACACGCAATTGCTCGTTCAATCGCGCTATCAATACCTTCAACCGCCAATGCATCGGTACGAGCCATAATCACAAAGCTTTCGTCGGTTCTGGCATCGGTTGCCGCTTTCACTCTATCGACCATCTCTTGCTGACTAACAATTGCTTTATTTGGTCGATGACCACAGCGTTTCTGAGCCACTTGGTCTTCCATGTGAATCGCAGCTGCGCCCGCCTTCTCCATCGCGCGAATCGTACGCGCAATATTGAACGCGCCGCCAAAACCTGTGTCGATATCCACCAGCAAAGGCAAATCACACGCATTGGTAATACGTTCAACATCGACCAATACATCGTTCAATGTCGTAATACCTAAATCAGGCAAGCCATAAGACGCATTGGCGATGCCTCCACCAGACAAATAAATGGCCTGATGACCCAAGTTCTTTGCCATCATCGCGCAATACGGATTCACCGTACCGACGATCTGCAATGGGTCGTTGTCTTGCACAGCTTGTCGGAACTTAGCTCCTGCTGATAACTTCATAATGACGCTCCCTGTTAATTGTTTATTTCTAATCTTTATGACTACTGATGTTTAGCTCTCGCCAGCGAAGAACCGCTGGCAAATACCAGTCGCCAGTTACTCAAGATCTTTGGATTGAATTTGTTGTTCTATAAGCAATCGGCTTCCCGAGATGTGTCGTCGCATTAGCATTTCTGCTAGCTCTTCATCGCGATTACCAATCGCTTGTAGGATGTATTTGTGTTCATCGAGCGCCTCTTTTGGTCGAGACTGAGCCCTAGGCGATTGATAGCGGTACATGCGTAATAGGTGATAAAGCTCGTCACACAACAACGAAATGAGTTTGCTGTTACGACTCGCTTTGATAATGCGGTAATGGAAATCAAAATCGCCATGTTGATGAAAATAAGAAGAGCCTTCGACTTCATCGATATGTTTAGAATGTGTCGACAATAAGCCTTCAAGCCCGATCAACTCTTCTTGTGTGATGTGTCTCGCCGCTAATCGAGCAGCCATGCCTTCTAATGCTTCACGCACCGCGTAAAGCTCAAGTAGTTTGTCTGCTGAGAATGTAATAACTCGCGCACCAACATGTGGAATACGTTCTATCAGGCCAAGTCCTTCAACACGCATTATCGCTTCACGTAATGGACCTCGACTTACCTCAAAGCGTTTAGCCAGTTCAGGTTCCGAGATCTTACTGCCCGGAGGTAATTCACCGTTAACAATTGCCTCAACGAGGTACTCAGTCAGATTTTCTGACTTGGTGTTTTCTTTATCGCTCACACGAGTTTTCGTGTTTGCATTTAAGGTGAGATCTTTTATCGCAGTATTCATATTCACGCTGCTCACTTCTGATTGTTGAGCCTTAATTGTCAACAA
The DNA here is from genome assembly GCF_041475345.1 of Vibrio sp. 10N.222.48.A3. Taxonomy (NCBI): domain Bacteria; kingdom Pseudomonadati; phylum Pseudomonadota; class Gammaproteobacteria; order Vibrionales; family Vibrionaceae; genus Vibrio; species Vibrio sp. 10N.222.48.A3. Next base: position 1,450 of record NZ_JBFRVX010001081.1, read on the forward strand.
TTCCATAACATGAACATAAAATACACGATCAAATTGTCGACAATCAAGTAGATTGTCGACAATTTAGACTAAGGTAGTATTTTCATTAATCGGCATAGAAATAGTAAAACGAAGCAACAAAAGACAACTAATACCTGTAATTCATAAGCTTAAATCATAAATAAGTATACAAAACCCTTGCCTACCACAAAGTTGGTCGAAAGCAATGTGTCGACAACTGACAGTCAACTTTTAAAACGCAGACCCATCCATCAATGATCTCAACCAAGATATAGGTATCAACACCCTTCCTCTCCGTTTAACTCCAAACCACAGATATAAAAAAGGCGCACTCATGTGCGCCTTTCATTCATAGAACTCGTTCTAACAAGCCAACCTTTGGTCAAGCAATCTGGCGAGTCACTTCGAGGTATTTATTGATATCAACAAAATCAATCTGTTCCGGTTTTAGATACTCTTCTGCATATTGGATATGCGTACCGCTGGTTAAAAACAGTCTAAACAGCTCGATATCTAGATGCTCGTCCAGCGCCATTTTGTACATAATGTCGACAGCAACACTGATTGGCTTCGCTTTCTTATAAGGTCTATCGGCAGCGGTTAACGCCTCAAAAATATCAGAGATCACCAGAATACGTTCTGGGATTGAAAGGTCGTCTGCTGTGAGCTTCCTTGGATAGCCAGTGCCTTTGAGTGTTTCATGGTGAGTCGACGCATAACGAGGCACACGGCTTAGCTCTTTCGGGAATGGCAGGTTTTCAAGCATCTTGATGGTACCAAGCATGTGCTCATTTATCTTAAACCTATCTTCAGCAGTTAAGGTGCCACGCGCAATACTCAGGTTATAGACTTCGCCCAGATTGTATAAGTGCTCAGGCACATCCATTTTTATTTGATATTTCGGGTCGAACTCTAACGGCCTATCTCTTTTCACTATATGTTCAGGCTTATCACATAACAGCGGCTCTACCGCTGGTAAGCTTGAGCTCGATTCTCGATTCAACGCCTCTATCGGTGACAAACCAAGTTGATCATCAAAGTTACGTGTCCAAGTAGTCTCAGCTATCAAGCGAATACGTGCGACTTTATCATCACTCATGAATTCACCACCAACGTTTGATGTCGCGATAAACTCAAAGTCCTCTTGTAACTGCTGTTTGGTTGACGCAAGTTCATCAGCTACCAGCTCAGCCGGTAGAGACCCTTCGAGTTGTTTTGTCAAAGCTGTAATTTCTGCATCACGCCAAAGCACTTCAAATCGAGTTCTCACCTCGTGAATTCGGTTGTAGTTAGCTT